>CAJXTH010000044.1 GCA_913060955.1 uncultured bacterium
CCACAGGAGATTATATCCCCTCTGACGAACACGCATACACAAATCAATATCCTCAAAATACATAAAATAACGGTCATCAAATCCACCAAGTTTTTGGAATAGCTCTCGCCGAACAGCCATAGCCCCCCCTCCAATCCATTCTGGACTGCTGGTGTGGGGAACCGGATCTGGCCACTGCCGTTTGAGCGACCCCGAAAGCATGGTCCAAGGAGTAGGCGTAGCTCCCAATTGATAGGCTTGAACTGTGTCGTCATTTTTGATTAAGCACAGTCCAACCAACCCAACCGATGTGTCAACCGACTGAAGTACAGGCACCGGATCAGCGAGTACTTGCGCATCGGGATTCATAAACAAGAGCCATTCTCCCTGAGCTTCCTGGGCCCCGCGGTTAATCCCAGAGCCAAATCCATTGTTCTGATCATGATAGATAACTCGCACACACGGGTCGATGCTAGCAATCTCTGAGAGATCTTCCCCCGAAGAGTTATCCACAATAATCACCTCTTTATCCCCAGAAATGTGTATAAGTAAGGCCGGGATACACTTTTCAAGGTACCGCTTAGAATTGTAGTTTACGATAATACAGGAAATCATGCTTCAGAAATATCAATTTTGTACCAAGACCTCAATCGAGAAGGCCCCGCGAAGAGCATAACGAGACCAAATACACCCGCTCCCACCAGCGCACGAATCAAGACGTTGAAGTCAGGAATAGCCAACATTGCAGCAGCCATTGCTCCAGTTGCAACAGCCATCCAAACAAGAGACACCGACGCGCGAGGCCACGTTTTGGCAAAAACTCCACATACCACAATATAGGTGATGAGAACCAAGGCCTCGGTAACAGCGGTCGAAATAGCGGCTCCTAGGTACGAAAATCGAGGAATAAGGACAAGATTCAAGCAGACATTAAAGACTGCTCCCACGATAGAAATATACATGCTTCGACCCTGAAGTTTGGCGGCAATGAGCGTTTGACCGACCAATGTCCCCAAAAAGATACACCCGATTCCCACAAATAAAATCTGAAGCGCTTGTGTAGCTGGGGTAAAGGCATCTCCAGCCACCAAGCTAAGAATGCCTTCCGAAAGGATAATTCCCCCCACGACAACGGGAACGGCAAGACTAGCAAGCATGCCAAAGGCCTGATGAAACACTGCCTGAAATCGATCAGTATTACTCCAGTAATATTTGGCAAGCACCGGCAATAACAATCCTACAAACATTCCGGGGAACGTGATCAGAATTTCGAGCACCTTGTACGCAGCTCCATACAGTCCCACAGCCGTTTCATCCTTCATAACTGACAACATAATAGTGTCAATTCGGTAATAGACCAGGTTGAACGCAACAATAATAAACAGCGGAAAGGCCTCCCAAGCAACTTGCTTCCAATAGGCAAAATCGAATCCTAGGCCAAAGCGGTAGTACTTTTGAGCACTCCAATAGATAAAGAAAAAATGGGCAATTCCCGAAAGGGTGTAAAATCCAATCACGGCTGGCAGAGAAATCCGATCTACCATAGCCAGTCCCACAATTCCTGCCATCAACACAATCCGAGCAAGGAGATCTCCCAAGGTGAGCTTGTCAGTCCGAAGGTGCTTTTGGAATACTCCAACCAATACCTGCGCCAAGGAAAAACCAATAGTTCCGAGCGATCCAAGACCGACCAAGATCTTGATCTGCGGGTCATACGGAAACAGCCACACAACAGCCGAGGAAAGTACTCCAATAATAGCAATTGCTGCCACTGCTCGCATAGTAAAGATATTCGAAATGGTCCGTTCAGCCTCTTCTTGAGATTGTCGCGAAATTTCAGTAGTAAGAACCACATTAAAGCCGAGCTCAGCTACGATACTGGCAATAATCAAAAAGGTGGTGATGGTAACATATCCTCCGAACCCATCAACACCTAAATATCCCGTCAAAAGCCGGACCGAAACCAGTCCGACTATTGTCATAATCACTTTTCCAACTATCTGAATTGCAGAATTGACTGCAAGTTTCTTATTGGCATTCATACCACTGTATGATTATTTGGTTCGCCGGATCAACAGAAATTCCTGAACAATAGTAGCTACCGTGGTAGTAATCCAGTACAAACTCATAGCAGTTGGAAGGGTAAATGCAAACACCGTTACCAACGTTGGAAGAACATACATCATTTGCTTGTTCATCATCTCAGCCATATCTGGCTCTCCCTCTTTTTTGGCTGGTTTACTTGCTTCGGTAGCCTGTTTGGTTCGTCCCATAATCAATCGAACCTGGAAGAACTGGGTCATTCCCACCAGCAGAGCAAGGACAATTGCAGGAATAGCTACTTGCCACTGACTATCGGTTACCAGACTCGAAGCTGAGTTGGCAATGTTTAGAAATCCCAATGAGATTTCGTTCACCTGCTCGGGAAACGAGACAAAAGGATATGGCTCTGGATAGGTGTCAGAGTTAAAAATGTTAAATGACACTCGATAGACCGCAATCAAAATTGGAAGCTGTACAATCAGGAGTAAAATACCCGCAAACGGATTAATCTTATGCTCTGAGTACACCTTCAGCATCTCTTCAGAGAGTTTGGTTTTATCGTCTTTGTAGGTTTCCTGGAGCTCTTTGATCTTTGGCTGAATCATAGCAATCTCTCGCTGTGACTTGATACTCTTTCGATACAAGGGAAGCATGATCAATCTCACCACCAAAGTCATCAAGATCAGGGCAATTCCAATATCTGAGCCAGGAATCACATCGTAAAAGAACATGAGTAAGTTTACCAGCGGTCGGTACAACAGTTCGTGAAACAAAAAGGTCATAACAATAGATTAGGTTAATTTATGAGCAATACGGTCAGTCAGTTCTTTCACATAGTCGCTATAGGAATAGTCCAGAGCTTTGGCTGATCCTAGGACTAGTATATCATAATTTTTGGCTGATTTATATGCCAAAATCTCTTGAAGAGCAGCTCGTATTCTGCGCTTTACCAGATTACGATCATGAGCTTTGGCAACCTGTTTTTTGGGAACAATGGCAGCAATCTGATGATCATCTGCCTGAGATTCTCGGAGACGAACCAAAAATGCCGGGCTTCGGTCTGGTCGCACCGTTTCAAATAATTCTTTGATCGCATCGTTGGGAAGTCGTTTCATACCTCTATTATACGTCAGATGTGTCAAAAAAAGAGGGGGTGTCCCCCTCATATCTTTGGATCTAGACCGAAACTTTCTTTCGACCTCGAGATCGGCGCCGGTTGATTACTGCTCGTCCAGCCTTGGTTGCCATTCGAGTTCGGAATCCGTGTCGTCGGTTTCGTCGTCGAACTTTTCGTGCTGCTCCTTTAACCATACAAAATTTACGTAACTTTCAAAAGACTGTTGAGATAATAGCGAAAAATCAGCTAAAAGTCAAGGCTCGCAGGGAGGGGGCTTGGAAAATTCTCCGTCCTCGTTTATAATTTGAATAGTCTTTATCCACAAGTTATCAACAATCCCCAAACCAACAAGCCGTTCATGGACGAGAAACAACGAATTTGGAACTCAGTATTGGGAGAAATAGAGCTCAACATTAGCAAGGCTCAATTTAATACGTGGATCAAAAACACCTATCCGGTCAGCATGGACGAAAAAGAGATCGTCATTTGTGTTCCGAGCTCCTTTACTCGAGACTGGCTTCAGAACAAATTTAACACCACTATTTTAAACTCGATCCAAAAGATCACTGGGCAGGTAAAGCAAGTTCGCTACGTTGTCCAAGGAGCAATGCCGCCAAAAAATAACCAGATTCAGTCGGTTATCAACCTGAAACAAGACAACCTGAGTAAACAGGCCCCCAAAAAACAGAAGCCGGAACAACCAGCACAACAACAAAAGCCGGAACCGCAACACCAAGAACAGGCACGACCAAATTACCAGGCGTCAGCTCCAGCCCAACCTCAGTACCAAGCTCCTCAGGCGCACGTCCATCAACAACACACCTACACCCCTCCGGGAGCACAAGCGACACCGCAGCAGCCGATGTCTATGGGCAATCGAGCCCAAAACATTATCAAACAGTCCTACACCTTTGATACATTTATCGTAGGATCGTCGAACCAACTAGCCTACGCGGCCGCCCAAGCTGTAGCAAACAGTCCAGGAACCCTGTATAACCCACTCTTTATTTATGGAGGAGTAGGACTCGGAAAGACTCACTTGATCCAAGCAATCGCAAATCAAGTGGTCCTCCAGGGAAGAAACGTATTATACGTAACCTCAGATGAGTTTATCTCTGACTTGATGCGCTCCATTGGAGGAAAAACCATGGACGACTTTAAACGACGCTACCGAGACGTTGATCTTCTGATTATTGACGACATTCAATTTATCAAAGGCAAAGAAGGAACTCAGCACGAGGTCTTCAACACCTTTAACGAACTGTATAACCTCGACAAGCAGATTGTCTTTACCAGTGATCGACCGCCAAGTGCGATTCAGCAACTTAGCGACCGTCTCAAATCTCGATTTGAGCAAGGAATGATTGTCGACGTCACCACACCTGACTTTGAAACACGATTTGCTATTTTGAAGCGAAAATGTGAGCAAAAGAACTTCCATATTAATAATGACGTGTTAGCTGTCATTGCCGACAAGGTCCGAAGTAACGTTCGGGAGCTGGAAGGAGCCCTGAACAAAATCATTGGGCATGTATCACTTCTCAAAATTGACGTAACTCCAGAACTGGTGGATCGACTGATCGAAGGATCCAAAGTCCATACACAACGATCAATCAACGAAGACGCCGTGATCGACACTGTCGTGGAACACTTCAACATTACCCGTGACGGGATCATGTCCAAGAGCCGAAAGAAAGAGTTCGCCCATCCCCGACAAATCTGTATGTATCTTCTGAGAGAAGAACTCAAACTCACATTTCCCAATATTGGTGGCATCATGGGCGGACGTGATCACACTACCGTCATGCATGCTCACACCAAAATCAAGAAAGAGCTTGAGAAACGAGGAGATATCGAACAAGACATGAACCTCGTAAAAAACAAACTCTATAATGAGGGGTAACCTCCTCGCAAGTACCGCAATCGGCTTTGTCACCTATTATTCCGGCTATCAAGCCGGAATTTATGGATAGATAGATCATGCCATTTCTCACTATCCACTAAGAACTCTCGATTATCCGCAGACTACCCACAGCCACTTTGCCAAGAATTTAAAACGACTTACCAACAGAACCCCCGACTTATCCACCACTAATCCACAGGGATAACTCATCCTGATCGAAATTGCGTCCCGATTGTACCAGACTTGTGGACAGCCCCTGAACAACTCCTGGGTAATGAGGATAATTTCATAGGATAACCCTTGGATAACTCTGGGGAAGAATCTGTTCATATCCTCAAAGTTATCAACCGCCTCCAGAAATACACACACTCATCCGCAATTTCCTCACAGGTTTCCCCCAGACTTCTCCCCAGTTTGAAAGAGCTCCTAGACTTACTTTTAAAGGCTTTCCCACATGTCCACAGCCTCTACTACTATTACTATCTTTAATAAGATATAAAAAGAATTCAGGACTGGGGAGAACTTTTCAAGGGTGGAGCACTCAACAAAATTCATGTATACTAAAAACAAATCAGATAAAGACAGACGTGATATGAAATTTACCTGTTTGCAGGAGAATCTCAGACAAGGACTCCAAATAGCGAAGCAATCTGGTTCCCGCCACACCACGCTTCCTATTTTGCAGAATTACTTGATTCAGGTGTACCAGGGAACACTCACCATAACTTCAACCAATCTCGAAATTGGAATTCGAGCTATGGTTCGAGGAAAAGAAGAAGCCGAAGGAACAATTACTGTTCCGCAAGAACGACTTCTTGCCTACATTAAGAATCTTCCTCAAGACAAAATCGATCTTGCCACCGAAGAGACGACCCTGCATGTTTCCAGTGGATCTGAATTTTCCGCTGACTTCCATGGCATGGATGCTGCTGACTTTCCCGAGCTTCCGGTAGTCGAGCCCAACGTCACCTTGACCTTGGCTGTATCAGAACTGAAGAATGCCTTGAAGCTTGCTTCGGTTTCACTTCCCAAAAATGACTTTCGACCAGAAATCGCAGGAGTCTATATTGCAAAAAAAGGCCAGTCGATGGTGTTCGTAGGAACCGATGGATTCCGACTTTCTGAAAAAACGGTTCAAATTCCATCACTTGACGAAGGGGAATTTGGATTCATTGTCCCTACCAAAACCGTGTCAGAATGTATTCGGATTTTGGATGCCTGTGACGATGAAGAAGTTAGTCTTGGATTTGGATCATCTCAAATGAGTATGAATGTATCTCAGATCGAATTGGTATCCAAGTTAGTTGAAGGTCGATTCCCTCAGTATGAAGGATTAATCCCCGCAGACTTTAGCCGATCATTTTCTGTAGACAAAGATGAATTGATCCAAGCAATTCGACTTTCATCTGTGTTCGCGGCTG
>CAJXTH010000045.1 GCA_913060955.1 uncultured bacterium
AGGGAGAGTTTCCACGGGTTGTTATTGCGCCGGGAGATCCCGAAGAAGCCTTTTATGATACTCAGCGAGCATTTAACTTGGCTGACAAATATCAGTTGCCGGTAATTCTGTTATCTGATGAATATTTGGCGACTTCACGAATGAATTTTGCCGATTTTGATCTGGACCGAATTCCGGTGGATCGAGGAATGGTGCTTACTTCCAAAAAAGAATTGGGTGGAGGAGAGTATGAGCGATTCCAAGTGACCAAAGATGGTGTGTCTCCCCGAGCTCTTCCTGGTACGGCTGGGCTTACCTTTAAAGCTGGATCAGATGAGCACAATCCGGGTGGGGAGATCTGTGAAGATCCGGACAACCGAGTAGAGCAGATGGACAAGCGGATGCGCAAGCTGAAATCACTGCTTCCTGAAATTCCGAAGCCGGTCCTGTATGGTCCAAAGAATGCCGATATTACCTTGATTTCTTGGGGAACAACCAAGCATGCTTGTATCGAGGCTATGGAAATTATGAAACAGCATGATGTAACAGCAAATGTGCTTCATTTTGTATATGTCTTCCCATTGGACGAAAAGCGATTGCTTCCGATCTTATCTCGACTCAAAAAGGCAGTGATTGTCGAGAATAATGCTACCGCTCAGTTTGCAGGCATGCTGAAAGAATATGTTGGATTTATAGCGGATGATCATTTGCTGAAATACGATGGGCAGCCATTCTATCCGGAAGATATTCGGGCTTATATTATGAAAAAGTTCTTCTAAAAAACGAGGGTTTCATTTCATGAGTTTCCTCCCTTGTCATTCCCGACCCCGATCGGGAATCTCGTCGAAACACCATTCAACATAACCATCATCCAATAAATAACATACGAATTATGGCAAAAAAATCAAAAAAAGATCTGGCAAAGTATCATACACAGTCAACTCCGAACTGGTGTCCCGGGTGTGGAAACTTTGGAATTTGGGTGGCGGTCAAAAATGCTATTGCTGAACTAGAAATTCCAGCCCACAAAGTTGTCTTGGTTGGAGATATTGGATGTTCGGGAAAGCTGCCGTATTGGACTGACTTCAATGGATTTGCTGGTCTTCATGGACGATCTATCCCAATTGCTGAGGGAATTAAAATGGCAAACGACGATTTGACCGTGATTGTGATTGCTGGAGATGGAGGAACGTTATCAGAAGGATTGCAGCATTTTATCCATGCCTGCCGACGCAATGTCAATATTACGGTGGTGCTTCACAATAATCAGCTGTATGGACTGACCAAAGGGCAAGCTTCTTCGACGTCTGAGAAAGGGTTTGTGTCTTCGATGACTCCAGAAGGATCGTATGAGACTCCGCTGAACCCAGCTTTGTTAGCAGTAACTTCCCAGGCTTCGTTTGTAGCAGCTGGATTTGCTGGAAATACCAAGCACCTGACTCAGATGATCAAAGAAGGAATTGATCATGAAGGGTTTGCTTTTGTCGATGCGTATCAGCCGTGTGTAACCTACAACTACATCAATACCTACGAGTTTTACTCCAAGCGAAGTTATGAACTCGATGACTCCTACGATCCAACCGATCGACGAGCTGCTATGGATAAAGTGTTAGAAATCGACGAGGGAGTAAAATTCCCGTTGGGTGTCTTGTATCAGATCAAAGGTCAGAAAACACTGGCTGACAATGTGCTTCACGGAAAAACGTCTGTTGCAAAGGCAAATATCGACAAGATTTCAGTCAATAAACTATTTGGAAGAAAATAAGGGCGAATTTGTATGCCAAAGGTAGGTACATTAGAAGTTGATGCTTTTCCCAAAGAAGAGGTTTTGATACGAATTGAACAGCTGATTGATGCCAAGCAGCCGGCTTCGGTAGTTACTCCGTACTCCGAGTTTGTAGTGATGGCAGAAAATCAGCCGGAGTTTCGCATGGCGATTAATCAAGCTGATATTCGTCTTGCCGATGGATCAGGAATTGTATGGGCCGGACACTATCTGAATCATGATGTCGGCTTGGTTAAGTCTTTTCGAGATGTAATGCGATCTGATAGTCAGGTATCAGCAATATTTCCTGAAAAAATCAGCGGATCGGACCTTATGTATGATTTGCTGGCTTTGGCTCACTCGAAACATCTCAAGGTCTACTTGCTTGGCTCAGAAGAAGAAATTTCCTCAGCAGTAGCAACCAAAATTGGAGAGAAATATCCCAATATCGAAATCACGGGAAGATTTTCCGGACGAGTAGAATTGGATGACGAGGGACTTATGTCTCGGATTGCTGCAACCAACTCAGATCTGATACTGCTTGCGCTTTCTCCTCCGAAACAAGAATTGTGGGCTCAGGCTATGCGAACCTACTTGCGTGACCATAACTCCCCTGGAGTACTCTGCTGCTTTGGAGGAAGCTTTGATTTCTTTGCCGGTTCCAAAGAACGTGCTCCCAAATGGATGCGGTCAGTGGGACTTGAGTGGTTTTGGCGACTCATAATCGAACCGAGTAGAATTGGACGAATCTATCGAGCTACCTGGGTGTATACCAATTTAATCCGAAGGTATAAGAAAGAGACGCTTTAGAAATGGAACGGCAAGCGTTCCGCTACAAATAGGCCAGAGTCATGTCCGAATGAACTTAATGAACTTATCATTCGTCAGTTGATTGCTATCATAAACCCTGACAAGTAGTCATTTTTTTGCTAGAATACGACTAAATTAGCCTGGATTATAATGATACGAACACGAATTGCTCCATCTCCTACCGGAAAGCTCCATATTGGGACGGCTCGAACGGCCTTGTTTAACTATTTATATGCCAAAAATCAAGGAGGGACGTATGTTCTGCGGATTGAGGATACCGACAAAAATCGATCAACCAAGGAGTCAGAGCACGACATTTTAGCTGGGCTCGAATGGCTCGGGATTGGGGCTGATGAGGGAGTGACTACTGAGGGAGAACTTGGAGATCTGGGTCCATATCGACAAAGCGATCGAACGGGAACCTATCGACAGTATCTGGAAGTATTGATTGAGTCTGGAGATGCCTATTGGTGTCCGACCAGTGGGGAAGAGCTTGATCGACTCAAAAAGGAAGCTGATGCTTCAAAACAACCATTTATTTACCGACCAGAACATCGAGACGGACGGTATGAATACCAGGAGGGATCGGTACTTCGGTTCAAAGTGCCTGACGAGGTGATTTGGTTTGAGGATAAAATCAAAGGGAAAATTGAGTTTGACACTTCGCTCATGGGAGACTTTGTGATTGCTAAGGGTTGGGATAACCCGTTGTATAACTTTGTGGTGGTGATCGACGATGAGTTAATGCAGATTACTCACATTATTCGAGGAGAAGATCATATTTCCAATACTCCCAAACAAATTTTGATCAACCGAGCACTTGGGTTCAAACGAAAAAACTTTGGGCATATGCCATTAATTTTGGCTCCTGATAAATCCAAAATGTCCAAGCGACATGGAGCGACTTCTGTAGAAGACTACCGAGCTCTGGGATATCTGCCTGAGGCTATGGTGAATTTCCTGGCTTTGCTTGGCTGGAACGAGGGGAATGACCGAGAAGATTACACCTTAGAGGAGCTTGTCCAGAAGTTTAGTCTGAAACGAGTCCAAAAAAGTGGAGCAGTATTTAACAAAGAAAAGCTTGATTCAATTAATGCCAAATATATCCGAGCACTTCCAATTGCTGAAAAGGTTCGCATTGGATCTGAATTTTTGACGCACAATGGATTTGATTTAGACAAGCTTTCTCAGTCACAACTTGAGCAAATTATCTCGATCGAATGCGACCGAATTAAGACCTTTGGAGAGATTGGAGACGACGTGAAATTCTTTTTTGAGACTCCAGAATACGATGGAGAAATCCTGGTTTGGAAGAACATGACTGCCGAAGAAGCCAAAGCATCTCTTGAGTGGGTGAAAGAACAGGTGTATAATATAGATGAAGATTCGTACACCGAAATAGAATCAAGATTGAAAGAAATTATCAACGAATCAGATTGGGGAATGGGACAGGTCCTGTGGCCACTTCGAGTAGCGCTTTCGGGACAAGAACGTTCACCATCACCGTTCGAAATTATGCAAGTTCTCGGAAAAGATGAGACACTTGCTCGCATTGACCAGGCAATTCAAAAGCTTTCCTAGCTGCAAAGCCTTGAGAGCTTGATCAATACGAATATCCAATATAGACCAACATGAAAAAATTAGTATCCTGGATCATTGCACTTGTGGCAATTACGCTCCTGGTACCAACCATAACTCAGGCTTCACAGAGTGCGATTGATCGTAAGAACTCTGAGATTCAGCAAATAGAGCGGCAATTGCGGGCCATTGAATCTCGAAAGGCTCAGACTGCTCAGGAAAAAGAAGCCAAAGAACGGGAAGCAGCAAATCTGCGATCTCAGATTTCGAATTTGAATAGTGAAATTAGTACTCTAGAGTCTGAGCTTGCTTCTGTTTCAAACGAAATTACCGTAAAAGAGCAAACGATTACCGAGGCAAGTACTTCGATTGAAGATTTGCAAAGTCGGCTGGACCAGCAAAAAGCAGGGATACAGGCTCTTATCCGGGACTTGTACATGAAGTCTACCTTCAAAAATGAGATTGTTACGGCTGTATCGGCAGACAATATATCGGAGGTTTTTGCCGAAGTGGAGTATTCCAATGAGATCCAAGCTAAAATCGAGCAGGGTGTCAATGACATTATTGCTCATAAAACCTGGCTCGAACAGGAAAAACAGCGTCTCTCAACTGAAAAAGCAAGTCTCGCCTCTGTTCAAAGCGAGCTCGAAGAAAAGAAAGTCCAAATTGAAACTGCTAAAAACCAGACAGAAAATCAGGCTTATTCTTCTCAGGTTGCTGCCAATCAGCTTGATGCGAGTTTAGATCGATTGGTAAATCAAGAATCAGCACTGCGGGCTCAAATGTCTCGATTCTATGCTGAACTTGCTTCACTGCAATCTGCGCGAACTCTTTCTCGGGCAGATAGTCCATTGGGGCAGATTATTTGGCCGGCTAGTGCTCGGTATTGTTCTCAAGGGTATGGTATGACTCGGTTTGCTGCCCAGGGGTGGTATGGAGGCCAAATTCATAACGGAATTGACATTGCTGGATCAGGCCCTGTATTTGCGGTAAAAGAAGGAACCGTAATTGCCAAACAACAATCATTCTGTGGATCGAGCAGCGGAAGTTGTGGAGGTGGTTGGGGAAACTGGGTTGCCATCCGTCACAGTACGGGACATGTAACCCTGTATGCTCACCTTGCTGGTATCTCTCCTGTTGCTGTAGGTCAGTCTGTATTCCAAGGACAGACAATTGGATCGATTGGAAACTCCGGATTCTCAACAGGACCTCACCTTCATTTTTCAATTTATACTTCATTTGGAGTTGGTTCTTCCGGGAACCCATCATATCCAGGTGTGACTCTTAACCCGGAACTGTACTACTCAGCTTCTTGTTGGAGATAATAGCAATTGATTTTTTGGAACTGATCTGGTATACTTTTTTCGTGTAACTGCCAGATCGTCTAATGGTAGGACGCCAGGTTTTGGTCCTGGTAGTCTAGGTTCGAATCCTAGTCTGGCAACAAAACCCCTCCAACCCCGTCTCGGACACCTACGGTTTCCGACGGGAACAAAGTTCCCTGCCTTCCTGAGCAGGGGTTTTGTTTAGCTTAAACATATTCATATGTTTAAGTATTGCCTAGCAGTAACTTCTGAATCTCCATGTAGCGGAACCCTTGCGGTTCCACATGACTCAAGTATTTCACTCTCATGCCCTACAAACTCAAAATATGCTATACTAAGTCTAGGCAAAAACAGAATAGATCATGAAAAGAAAATTACGCAAAAAGAAGAGTAGTGTATGGTCAGGACTCCGTACAGGAGCTGTTACTCTTGGGCTTCTGGTTGTCGCAGGAGGAATTCTTCATTCTGTAGTGGGAACTTACCAGCGACGGTACGAAGTTGAGCGGGAAAAGCAAGAATTTGTTGATCAAATTGATCAGATTCGCCAAGAATCCGAAGAGCTTTCCAAGATTCGAGAGTTTATTTCTACCGATGAGTACAAGGAACGAGAAGCCAAGCAAAAGCTTGATTTGGAACAGCCTGGTGAGCAAGCGGTTATTGTTACTCCGGCAAGTATCGTTGAGTCCCTTTCGGGAGATGACCTGGTTCGGGTGCTTAAGGAGCCCAAGTCAGAAGAGTTGGTAAAAGCTCAAACGAACCCAGAAAAGTGGTGGGCATTCTTCTTTGATCGACAACGACTTTAGAAACTGAACATTGGCAATACAAGGCTGGATACGAGCCCAAGGACAATAATCGTAAAGATAATATAGAAGGCAGTTTTTTTGAGAATCTTTCGAACACGGAGTTTTT
>CAJXTH010000046.1 GCA_913060955.1 uncultured bacterium
TGAAATATCAATTTGCCCAGACTGAGCCGTACATCCCGGCTGACAGATTGCAACCCCACCTGTTACTAGATCGATTGGATCTCCTACCAAGGGAATACCGGTAGGGATATTTCCATTATTCTCTCTTTGGTACTGGCTGATTGCGAGTTGGAGGGCTCTGACTTCGGATCGTCGCTCAGTATCACGCGCTCGTCCTAATTGAACATTTGGCTGGATAAAGACAATTCCAATTGATAGCAGAATTGTGAGCAACACAACTGTCATGAGAACTTCTAACAAGGTAACTCCTGCTTGGTATTTCATACTACTGTCGTATTGTTAAGAATCCATCGGGAATAGCCCACCAACCGATATCTTCGGCTGCGTGAGCATTACAGACATTTGCGTCCATTTCACAAAATCGGACTTCAGCTCCAGTTTGCGTAATATTGCGTGCTTCGTTAATCTCCCCATTCTCGGCACCGTTGTTGGTCTGATTTTCCACAAAAACGAGTGGGACATCATCGAAGCTGGTTCCAAATGTAATAGGAGCCCATTCACTATTCTCCTCACTCACAGTCGCAATATGAGAGTTCTGCTCAAATAAGTTAATTCCAGGTGCTACCGCAATCCAGCCAATCTGAGCAGATCCGTAGCTGGTCTCACAGGCATTTTCGTTGGTATCATCATGGAAACAGAGTCCGGCTTCAAATTGATCTCCAGAGGCGTTAATAAACCGAACATCTACCGGACTATCAACCTGTCCGATTCCTTGACCAGTGTTTTGAACCGCTCCAAACATAATCGGGGTTCCAAGATTTTCTCCCATGGTAATAATCGAAGTGTTATTCGGAAATCCTCCAGATTGAGTAAATGTCCCTACCTCAATTCCATTGACCAATGAAGCTGCAAATCCGTCAATCACCACATATGCTCCACTCTCCGTTCCGCTTGTACCGCAACCGACTACTCCAACTCCATCAGAATCACACAGCCGAACTTCAGCAGAAGTGCTCGTAACGTTCCGCACTTCAAAGACAAGCGCTGGATCAGAAGATTCTTCCTGGGCCGTTCCGATAATTACTGGGTTTGTATACTCATCATAGGTAATTGTTGCCCATCCACCATTTGTAGATGTAAATGTTCCCGCCTCTCCTAGCCGATATTCAGTAAGAGCTCCGGCTCCTCCAGAACTCGAGTCAGTTGTGATAAGCCCTGATGGGATAGCAAGCCAGGCGACTGTTTCTCCTGTGTGAGAATCACATAACGATCTATCAATATCCATCTCACAATATCGAACATTCGCTCCCGTCGAGGTAATATTGCGCGCCTCATTCACCTCTCCATTTTGCCCCCCGTTGTTTGTTTGATTTTCAACGACCATAACAGGAGCAGCTGAAAATGTTTCGGTAAAAGAAATTGTCTGCCAGACATCAGAACTCTGAGATACCGTCCCTTGATCGAGTGTCTGATCAAATGGATTATTTCCGGGCTCAATTGCAAGCCAAGCAACCTCAGTGGAAGGATACCCGGTATCACAACTATTATCGTTTTCGCTATGACAGACAGCTATTTGAAAGCCAGTAGTCGTAGTTCCTTGAACACGGCCTTCCACAGGAGCTCCTCCAGGAACATTCTGAACTGTAGTAAATACCAATGGGTTGGTTGAAAAAGATCCCGCATAGGAAACAGCTGTCCAACCATTATTAATATTACGCGTAGTACTAATTTTTCCTGCTTCTACCCCAGATAATCCAGACAAGTCATCTAAATCAAGTACAATATATCCAGCAACTTTATCGGTGTGATTTCCACATCCGTCCCGGACTCCTGGAGTCTGACAAAGTCTCATCTCAGCCGAAGTTCCGGTAACATTTTGAACTTCAAATACAAGGGCAGATTCTTGTGTATCATCTGTATTGGTTGTTCCGATGACTATCGGATCACCATACGAACCTTGGAAATTAATTGTATTCCAGGTTCCTGCTGGATTGGTATTACTCGAAGTAAAGGTTCCAGCTTCCCCTACAGCGGGAAGGTCATTTGATCCAGGACTTACCGAGTCATCAACAGCCCCCAGAATATCCGCGGCAAGTAAATAATTTTGACTCTGACTCGTTACTCCGGTTATTGATTCCAGATACACATTTCCCAGTTGTTCAACCAGTGACACCGTCCCCTCACCTCCGCTTTGGTTGGTTGGATAGGTTACTGTGACAGTTACTTGTTTTTGGGTGTTTTCTGTAGATACGTCTGCTATACCAACTCTTCGGGTGTAGCCATCGACCGAGTCATCAGTTGGTTGCGGGGTCGTAATAAACTCCCACTGTCCCGCGGTAAATTGGAGCGCCATGTCCGAATCGTCTGCCAAGTTATCAAAGGCTACGGAGTCTCGATCACGAATTGACCGAACCGCAGTCATACCTTCTTCTGCAATTGTAAGAGCTCGCTCTTTGGCAGCCGAAGTCTGGTTTGCTCGCTGAGAAAAAATCACCGCTGCGGCAATTCCAGAGGCAGCCAAAGCAAAAATGGTACCCGCTAAGAGAACTTCAATAACACTGTATCCGTGGTTTCGTTTCATGAGTATTGGTTTTTCGGATCACGTTCTTTATCCTATTGTACCATATCTTTTAGTCACTCTTGGCCTCTCGGTTCCCGACAATCCAAGTTATCCCCAAAGAGAGACCGACAAGTGTAATCGCTCCCAGAGCAAAGACAATTGCTTTTCCTCGTGTTTGCAACACCAGAGCACTCATTCCAAAAATGAGGCTCAGACCATACATCACCCCGACAGCCTGTCGTTGAGTAAGCCCAAGCTGGAGCAACTTATGATGAAAGTGTCGATTATCTGCCTGAAAAATTGACTGTCCAGCTGCTAACCGCTGAGAGATAACACTGACCGCATCCAAAATAGGGAAAGCAAACACGAGCGAAGCAGTAGCCATCTTTCCTCCGCTCACGATAGCAAGAATTCCCATGATATACCCCAGAAACATACTCCCATAGGTCCCCAAGAAAATTTTGGATGGATACCAATTAAATCGTAAAAATCCAAGGTAGAGACCTGCCAGCAGCGCGCATAATATTGCAATATGAACCTGCCCCACAAACGGAGTCATGGCAAGCACAAATAGCACCCCAAACCCAATTACTCCCACACCACCAGCAAGACCATCGATCCCATCGAGCCAGTTCACCACGTTCATCAGCCCAACAATCCACAAAATAGAAATAATATCTGCTGGAAGTGACACCATGACAGGACCTACGCCGATATTCCAAATATCGAGTGAAACCAGCTCTCCGAACGGAATCATGATGGCGTCAATTCCGATACCAGAAGCAACCACTACTAGAGCAATTGCCACTTGAACTCCGAGTTGAATATGCCAAGAAAGATCCTTCTTTTCATCCCAATATCCATACCCGAGGACCATCAGCGCTCCCACGAGCATTCCCCAGTATTTGGCGTCATTGGGAATCCATCCAACCGCCATAAGGATCATAACTCCTAGTATAAAGAGAGGAATAATCACCAGTCCTCCAATTCGGGCCTTAAAGTCAGAATGGATGTCCCGATCTCGACGCTTCTCGGCATATAAATTACGCACCCAATCTTTGGGTAATAATAGACCAAATAATGCCACGCTTATCCCAAAAGAAAGTGCCAGGATACTCAAGAAGTCGATAAATCCAACCATATGCTAGGAAGAGACCTTCACTCGGGCAGACCGAATAACACGTCCGTTTAACTTGTATCCAACTTGCAGTACTTCAGTCACTGTTTCTTCTCCCTCACCTTCTGAGACTTCAACCGCTTCCTGCTCATGAGGATTAAACGGACTTCCGAGAGGATCAATAACTTCCACCCCTTGCTCTTCAAGGATATCCATCATTTGCTTCAAAATAAACTCCATTCCTTGTACCCAAGAATTCCCTTGCAAGTCTGCTGGGACATGCGTCACTGCCATCCGGTAGTTATCAAAAATTGGAATCAGTTCTTCGAGTAACCGAGCATTCGCAAACTTGACCAAGTCCTGCTTTTCTTGAGCCACTGTTTTTTTGAGGTTCTGGTAGTCAGCCTGAGCTCGTTTCCACCCTTCCAAATACTGATCTCGCTCCGCGGTGAGCTGCTCCTCAACACTCAACTCTGGCTGCTCTTGTTCTTGCTCTTCTACAGCCTGATCTACAGTCTGATCTGTAAGTTCTGGTTCCGGTTGTTGGTGCTTATTCTTCTTCGTCATATGTTTCGTTATCTGGATTTAATACGTACTCAATAAGGGCAATGTTTTTTGCATACTGCATGCTTTTGGGTCCAATCATGACTATTGTACCATCGTCTCCGTCAAAGTCACACCGTCCTACGATCACTGAGTACTTTTGCATAGGTTTGATCGGGTTTTCCTCCCCGATATACAACTCATATCCTCCCCGCGCAATGCCCCGACCAATCTCGTCGATATGATGTCGGACATCCTCCAAGTCGTCCAGAGCCTCCCGCACAAACTCCATAGAAGAAAAATATGGCTGAGATAAAAAGTGTGACATTCCTTCTTCGAAGACCATGTCAGAAGAGAGTTTTCCCATCGTCAGATTCTGGGACTCCTGAGCAATGGAGGTTAACAATTGCTTGAGCTGGATGTGAATCTCGTTCATGCGATTAAGATCATCCATAAGCTTGTGAGCAACGGTTGCATACTGCCGCAACAACTCCTGTCGAGCAAGCAGTCGATTGACATAATGCCGATACCCTCGATCCGTAGGGACTCGTCCAGAAGAAGTATGCAGCTGCCCCAGGTATCCATCTTGTTCTAATTCATAGAGCTCATTCCGGATCGTAGCGCTGGAATACGGCAAATTATACTGCTTGAGCAACTGAAAAGACGACACTGGCTGAGCAGTGCGAATGTATTCCATAATTACATACTCGAGAATCTGTTCTTTTCGTTCTGTCATATGGACTTATTATACAGAATGATTGGACTAAAAATCAAGACAAAACCCTCTTTACTAGTTGTAAAGAGGGTTTAACTTCGTGATGAATTGTGTCAGATCGACTGAATGCCGGTCCAAAGAAGAATCAGAAGAGCATTAAATGCTAAGAACAAAAAGAACCGAGAGTATTTATTATCATTCAGCTCCCCACAAGGAGACAGTCGAGCTTCCTTTGTCTCAAAATAGACAAGGAAGCCAAATAGGAAGAGTCTTAGCCCTCCTGCAAGCCAAACACCTATTTTTGGACTTGTAGGAAATAGTTCTCGAAAGAATGACTCTGGAGCTACTAGTGCGATGAGAAACATCCCAAAAAGCACTCCAACAACCAACTTTCCTGAAAAATCTGGAATGTCAATTACTCTCGTGTGAACGAGAGTCAAGAATCCAAAGACTACGATTATGAAAAAAAGGGCAGCTAGCATAGTGTTCTCCATGCATCTAGGACAAGAGCACATTACACCAAACTCAAATAAATGTCAATGAGTTTCAACACCTCTTACTTCTTCAACACATCGAGATACACTTCCTTGGGGATGTGGACCTTTGCGTTAGCAGCCATTCTCTTTTTACCGGCTTTTTGTTTCTTGAGGAGCTTGTCTTTTCGCGATCGGTCTCCTCCATAGAGTTTTGCGGTAACATCTTTTCGGAAGGCAGATAGCGTTTCTCGCGCGACGATAGTTCCCCCAATGGCAGCTTGCAAGGCCATAGAAAATTGCTCTCGAGGAAGTGTTTGCTTTAACTTATGCACAATTCGCTTCCCTTCTTCGTGAGATTCGTCTTTATACACAATCTGAGATAAAGCTTCTACGTGATCACCAGCAACCATAATATCCATCTTGACTACCTCTGCCTGACGATCCGGGATTGGTTCGTAGTTTACTGAAGCATATCCAGAGGTAATAGACTTCAAGGTGTCATAAAAATCAACAATCACCTTGGAAAGCGGAACATTATACTCCACCACGGCTCGTTCCTCGGTAATATATTTGGTGTTAATAAATTCACCTCGTCGTTTTTGCATGAGATCCATGACGCCTCCGACATAATCTGTAGGAATCATAATCTCTACCTTGACCCAAGGCTCCATCACTTTATCGATTCGAACTTGCTCGGGAAAATCAGTAGCAGAGTAAATCTTTTCTACTTCTCCGTTCGTTTTATGAATGGTATAGGAAACCGATGGCGTACTAATTACCAATTCGAGTCCATATTCACGTTTGAGTCGCTCGGTAATAATCTCTAGATGAAG
>CAJXTH010000047.1 GCA_913060955.1 uncultured bacterium
GCCGCAGTCCTCGACAGTGAAGGAAAGGGGGTAAAATATATTCAGATCCCGTGGGCAAAAGATGCAGAGGGAAAAGAACTCAAGACCTGGTTCACTACTGATGGATTGACACTTACCCAACATGTAGAGCATACTGGAGAAGGAGTTGTCTATCCCGTTACTGCTGATCCTTGGTGGACTAGAAGATGTAATGATTACGTTGTATATTCATTTGAAGATACTTGGAATTACCAACAAAGAATTAATGCGGTTCCTACTGCATGTGGAGAGGCAATGGCGAGATGGAATACATATGATAGTTATCATGAAGCTCTGTGGAAAGCAGGAACATGGGCTTCTGGACATGCGTACTGGTCTATGTATTATCAGTGGAGATGTCATGCAAACTTTGGTGTAATTGAAGATTGGTGGAACGTTGAGGCTGCTCGACCAATAGTGCATGATCAATTCCACTTAAGTTGTAACCCATAAATTATGTTTCCGTTACTATTTCTATTAAATGAAATATCAGCCTTCCCTCTAATTGTCATCCTTCTAATAACAGGGCGAAGGAGAACTATAATATTGGAAGTTATAAGTCTACTCCTCTTTGGTGTATCTTGGGGATTAAGACTTATAGTAGTTGGTGAAGAAACAATGTTCTTCACTCCCATCTATACAGTAGCTCTTATATTTGTTTCAAACATATTGTCAATGTATGTGATTGTCAAATCAGATAAAAGAAATAAAAATATTAGATAGGTGTAATCTTGATATAAAGATTCAAATGGTTATCTTTTATTTATAAAAACATAAGTAAACCAAGTTCTTCTGAGTAAGTGTGAAGGTAATCGGAGCTAGATTCTACAAAAAAGAGCTGAATCAGATCCCCTGGGCAAAAGATGCAGAGGGAAAAGAACTCAAAACTTGGTTCACTACTGATGGATTGACTCTTACCCAACATGTAGAGCATAATGTAAAAGGAGTTGTCTATCCCGTTACTGCTGATCCTTGGTGGCAAGGGAGATGTAATCAATACCTTCAATATTCATATAGAACATCGTGGGCTGGGAGAATGAAAATTAATGCAAAGCCAACAACTTGTGGATGGTATTTTGCTGGAGGTAACAATATATTTGATAGTTATCATTAATCATTATGGAGAGCTGGAACGTCTGCTTCGGGGCATGACTACTTGTCAATGTTTTATCAGTGGGAGTGTCACACCATATGGCGAGTGCAAAGAGAGTGGAATGTAGAAGCAGCGCGAAGAATTATGAGTTCTCAGGTAGAGCAATTCACTTACCAGTGTAATCCTCCGCTATAGCAAATAGATATGAAAACTAGTATCTTTGTCTTGTACTACCTAAGTTTCTTTCTAAATTGGCTGTTAATTTTACCTGGAAGTGTAATTATTGTTTGGCAAAAGCAAAAGATTCTTCTATATTTATTGGGATTAATTACTTTCTTTGGATCTCTAAGTCTTATTTCGATTACACCTCATGATCCAAATGGATTATTTCCGAGACCAGAATTCACAGCTATCACCATAATTGTTGCATGCGGAATTCAATTATTTGTAATCTTCATGAATATAAAGAATGCATATGATAAATACATGAGAAAGCAATACTCATCCGAAGGTAGTTAAGGATACATTCTATAAAAGAGGAGCTGATTCAGCTCCTCTTTTATATCTCCAGTATTTTTACTCCAAATAAAAGAATGCTACAATAATATCAATTGCAAACAAAAACCGAATACATGACTGATTTACGAGCCAATGATCTTGCCATGATGGATGCTCTGGGGGTAGAGTATTTGATTGGAGTTGATGAGGCTGGGCGTGGGCCGTTGGCGGGGCCGGTAGTTGCTTCGGCTGCGCTGGTTTCACGGGCTGAGCTTGAGGCAGAACTTGCTGAGGATGATCCCTTACATTGGGTGAAGGATTCCAAAAAAGTGACCGAACGACGACGGGGAATTGTCTTTGATCAGTCGCTTCCAAATTTTCAGCTGGGAAGTCACCAGGTTTCCCACGGACTGATTGATCAGATGAATATTTTGGAGGCGACGAAACTTGCCTGGCAGGAATCAATTGAACAGTTATTAGACGTAGTTCCAATGGAAGCCTCAGTAGCAATCCTGATCGATGGTCATATTGGATTGGTGGAGGATATGTATCCAATCAAGCCAATTATCAAAGGGGATGGGATTCATTTTTGTATTGCTTTGGCTTCGATTCATGCCAAGGTTTCTCGAGACCGACAAATGCTTGAGGTTGCAGATCAATATCCAGAGTACGAGTTTGCCCGACACAAGGGCTACGGAACCAAGCTTCACCGGGAGGCGATCCAAAAGCATGGGCTCAGCCCTATTCACCGAAGGACCTTTTGTACCAAATTTATCTAGGAATATATGAACTCTGAACTTCTCGCACTTCACGCCTTTGCAACGCTGCCAGGTATTGGTGCGAAAAGTTTAGCTAAGATTCGCACACGAGGAGCTGAGAAGCTGTGGAGAAGTGGAAGGCTACAGGATTTTGAACAGGTAATGGGGGCCGGGAAACGGGCCTATGCTGCCTATGAGCAGTACACAAACCTTGATCGAGAGGATTATCTGAAAAGAGAGGAAGAATATCTAAATACTAACGGGATTCGACTGATTGATGCGTCAAGCTCAGAGTTTCCCCAAAGGTTAGCACAAATCAGCGTACCGCCAGCCATGCTCTATGTAAAAGGAAGGATTCCTGACCTAGATCATGGATTGTCGGTAGTAGGAACCCGAAAGTTTACCGGATACGGTGAACGTGTCTGTCGAAGCGTTGTATATGATATTGCTCGATACGGAGTACCAATTATTAGTGGCTTAGCTCTGGGAATAGATAGTATTGCTCACAAAGCCTGTCTTGAAGCCGGCACTCCAACTGTGGCCGTGTTGGGTGGTGGACTTGACGACTCAGTCTTGTACCCCAAGTCCAATCGGGAGCTCGTGAATCGAATCATTGAAACAGGCGGAGCAGTGGTGAGTGAATTTCACCCCAAGATGCAACCTCGACGGGAGACCTTTCCGATGAGGAACCGGATTGTGGCTGGGATGTCCCGGGGAATTTTGGTGATTGAGGCTCCTCGGAAAAGCGGAACCATGATTACCGTAGAGCGGGCTTTAGAGGAAAACCGAGATGTATTTGCAATTCCGGGAAACATTGATCAAAAAACTGCCGAAGGAACCAATTATCTGATCAAGCAGGGAGCTACGGTAGTAACAGAAGCACAAGATATTTTGGATTGCTTTGGGTTAGATGCTACACTAAAAGAAGAATCGGTAGCCTCCTTTCCTCCGGGTCAGCAAGTGGTGATCACGGCTCTATCAACACAATCCATGAACCTGGAGCAGCTGGCAAGTTCAACTGGCCAATCAGTAGCAACGCTCATGACGACGCTTTCCCTGATGGAACTTACTGGAATTGTGATTGTAGATGGACATGGGGTGTATCAGCTACGAGGAAAGATTACGTAGGTTGTATACATTCATACCTCTGTCATTCCGGACTTGATCCGGAATCTCGTGATATGTCACAAAGATTCCCAATCAAGTTGGGAATGACAGACCTACCATCGAAATCTCCGAAAATTGACGAATACTCAAAAACCCGCTACACTAACACACGACGTTAATAACACTTGCCATGGCACAAACGCTCATTATTGTAGAGTCACCAACCAAAGCCAAAACAATTGGAAAATTTTTAGGACGCAAATACAAGGTGGTCTCATCTATGGGGCATATCCGAGATTTGCCCAAGTCCAAACTTGGAATTGACCCCGAGAAAAACTTTGAAATCTCCTATACTACTCCTACCAAGGCAAAGAAAACTGTAACCGAGCTTAAAAAGCTGGCCAAAACCGCTGAGGATGTAATTCTGGCAACTGATGAAGACCGTGAAGGAGAAGCTATCTCTTGGCATTTGGCTCAGATTTTGAAATTAGACCCAGCCAAAGCCAAGCGAATGGTGTTCCATGAGATCACCAAGTCAGCAATCGAAGAAGCTCTGTCGAATCCTCGAACTTTGAACCAACATTTGGTAGATGCTCAGCAAGCTCGGCGTGCTTTGGACCGAATCGTAGGATACAAACTCTCACCATTCCTCTGGAAAAAAGTTCAGCGAGGCCTCTCTGCGGGACGTGTGCAGTCAGTAGCACTCCGGTTAATTGTAGAACGGGAGCGAGAGATCGAAGGATTTGATCCAGAAGAATACTGGAGTATCGAGGGACTATTTGGTCATGAAAAGACGGGAACAGAAATTCCAGCCACATTGACCCATATCTCAGATAAACGACTCGATAAATTTGCGCACCAGTCAGAAGGAGTGGTTACTCCGATCGTGGACGACATCAAATCTCGAGACTTTGAAATCACCGGAATCGAGAAAAAAGATTCCAAGCGATCACCATATCCTCCGTTTATTACCTCAACCTTGCAGCAGGATGCCGCGCGGCGGTTGTACTTCTCGTCCAAGCAAACCATGATGATTGCCCAGCAGCTGTATGAGGGTATCCCACTGGGATCTCGAGGACAAACTGGACTCATCACCTACATGCGTACCGACTCGACCTTCCTTTCCAAGCAGGCTTTAGACATTGCCAAGAAAGAACTCGAGGCACTCTACGGGAAATCTTACACCTTGGATAAACCACGGATGTTTAAGACCAAGTCAAAAAGTGCGCAGGAAGCTCACGAAGCTATCCGACCAACCGATCCAACCTTGCACCCAGATCAGATCAAAGAGTACCTGGACGATAAGCAGTTCAAACTCTACAACTTGATCTGGCGTCGATTTATGGCAACCCAAATGCCAGAAGCTCGGTTTGAAAATACAACTCTGGCAATCCAAGACACTAAGGATCAGACCTATACCTTTAGTGCCAAAGGAAAGATCCAGAAGTTTGACGGATTTATGAAAGTCTATGACATTTCATCAGAAGACGTTATTTTGCCAGAAGTAGCTAAAGGAGATGGACTTGAAACCAAAGATATTCATGGCGATCAGCATTTCACTCAACCTCCAGCACGCTACAGCGAAAGTACTCTGGTAAAGGCTTTGGAAAAGAATGAGATTGGACGACCATCTACCTATGCCTCAATTATCTCGACTATCCTAGCTCGGCAATACGTCGAAAAGAACGATGACCGACGATTTGTCCCAACCGAAGTCGGAAAGATCGTAAACGATATGCTCGTTGCTCACTTCCCAAATATCGTGGATGTGGCATTTACTGCCAAAGTCGAAAACCAGTTTGATGAAGTCGCCCAAGGAAATGAAGATTACCGACAGATGCTTGCCGATTTCTATGGGCCATTTATCAAGAACCTGGAAGAAAAAGAAGAATCAGTCGGACGACACCGAGAAATTCTGCATGATCGAAAGTGTCCAGAGTGTGGGCATGACTTGGAAATGAAACGAAGTCGCTACGGAAAGTTCATCGCTTGTACCAACTATCCTGACTGTAAGTTTACTGACAAAACCGACGAGGAAAAGAAATTCGAAGCAGAAGTCGGAGGAGAGAAGTGTGAGAACTGTGAAGACGGAGTGATGCAAGTCAAACGTGGTCGCTATGGACCATTCCTTGGTTGCTCAAACTATCCAGAATGTAAAACGATCAAAAAGATCGAGGATAAAACCGGAGAAACCTGTCCTCAGTGTAAGGAAGGAGAACTTGTCTGGAAAAAAGGAAAGAAGCGAGGCCGAAAATTCAAAGCCTGTAACCGCTACCCAGATTGTGACTACATCGAAAACGCCAAGAAGAAAAAAGAGTAAAAAGTGGATAACTCAGACCCCTCACCCGAGGGGAGTTTGGTATACTGGATATAACAGGTAACAAAAATACATGAAACAGAAAGGATTCACCCTCTTGGAAATCCTACTGGTAATCGCAGCCATAGGAATATTGGCAAGTATTGTGATCGTAGCAATCAATCCCGGACGACAACTTGCCCAAGCTCGAAACGCCGAGCGACAGCAAGAAGTCCAATCAATCTATGATGCTGTAATTCAATACGCAATAGAAACAGGAGGAAACCCACCCTCAGATATTCCAGTAGG
>CAJXTH010000048.1 GCA_913060955.1 uncultured bacterium
GAGCCATGCGAATTCTGGTGTATTTTCGAAACTCACATCGAAGCTATTGATATCAATAGCAAGACCTGTACTGTGTTCACTATATCCCGGAGGAGCTGATGCAACCCCACGAGCAACGTATTGATCAAATACATTTTGACGCTCTGCATCTGTCATATCCTCCCCGTAGTAATTACGAATTGGATTAGTAACGGAAGAGCTCGGATTGAAAAATGTTCCAACCTGGTCATCATAACTTCGATATTCTGAAACGATTTCTAGAGAAATGTTATCCGCAGCTGCTGCTGATTGCATTTCATTAAAGGCTGTTTGAAGATCAGGATCTAATCTACCGGCATCTTGATAGGCTGGATATCCTCTTTCACGAGCAACTTCAGCTAAAAAGTCCCTATGTCCTTGACTTAAATCAGAATACGAGTTTGGTCTACTCCCATAGTCTGCTAAAACAGATAAAGGGGAAAGAAATAATACAGATACCAATACTAGAATTACGTGTAACTTCATACTAATTTCTTGTTCCTAAATCTATATGTACATGAAATCGCTGATTTGCATCTACACCAGGGTTAATTCGTGAGGGGCTAATCCCACACTCAGCGGCGGTCCTTTCAATACAACGCCCAGTTTCTTTATCTCTGATATTTCCTGATCCATCAGCAAAATCCAATGCATCGCCAGTAATATGAAAACTTGTACCACAACATGTTCTAACAGTAGATGAAATCTGAAATTCACCAAATTGAGAGCATTCTTGAAAAATAGTAGTTGCTACCCCCTGAAGTCGTTCATCGACTCCTGACATATTTTTTCCTCCTTGAAATTTCCAAACAGATGGATCGATAGTATTACACGTTCTTGATCCAACTAGAGCATCTTCAACAGTCCCTCCTCCAGAATTTGTCTGAGTTGAACCACTACCTGTAACCGCTGCGATCTCACAGTTCGCAGTCAATAATCCCGGATTAATAATATTAAGGATAATAAAGACCGAAAGGCCAAGAATTACTCCAATGATTGTATTAGTGAACATCCCTTTGGCTTGGTTTACCTGAGCGGCGTTTACTCCAGATGAGGTGTAGAGGAATCCGGCGTAGATAAACATTCCAAAGGCTGCGGTGAAGAGGATTGCAAATCCCAGGTACCAAAGGGCTTGGGTTAACTGACAAATGTTACTAATTCGCCCCACTCCAGGGAATGAGGTAAATGATTCGTAGGAGACTTGGGATGCTGGAGTTGATGATCCACCTGTTGCTCGTTGGTTTGCTTCTTCGACCCCTGTTGCTTGAGATTCTGAGGCAATAGGCTCACTGTTTGCTAAATCTCCAACTGTTTCTGGATCTCCGAGTACACGAGTTGATCGACAAACCACATCTCGGTCTCCTCCACCATCTTGTTTGAAACAATCATCTAATGTTCCAGTTATACCTTCTGCTTTACATGCTATTCCTGGTTCGCCATCTCGGGTAAACTCAGCACACTCTCCTTGATATTCATCATTATCTACAGTAATGGTATAACCATCTTCAAAGTTAAGAGTTTCTGAGGACTCTTCTGCAGTTTCTCCGAGCGCACTTGCAATCACTTCTCGAGGCACTGTTCGAGAAGCATCTACACTTGTATATTGATTTGGAACATTAGTAATTTCTGTACAGTCATATCGAGGTGACGATCCGGTGTTATCACAATCTCCGTAGACCAAAACATTCCTTCCGGTCTGATTGTTATCAAGATATTCTTTTCGACAAATAGATCTCCCTTCTTCCCAATCTGCGCACTCGAAGATCCCTCCTGCTACTGGACTGTATCGCTGAGGAGCTCCTGATCCAGATGTTATACTATCGATTCCGTTGTAGCGATTTCCGCCACCTGCTGGAGAAAAAGTAATGTCATTAGCATATGTTGTAGAAACTATACTAAAGAAAGAGACTACTGCTACCAATGCTATTCCTAAGATATATTTGTATTTTTGTATCATCTGAGTAATTTACAGAACATGTTGCTTGAAGTCATTATACCATAGTTGCTTGACTTGCAAATCGGGATAAGTCCCCGTATAATGAATATCGTACCGAGGAGTATAGTTAAACGGTATAACAACGGTCTCCAAAACCGTCGTTGTGGGTTCGATTCCTGCTACTCCTGCCATAAAAAACCTCCCGTTTGTTGGGAGGTTTTTCGTTTATTCCAGGTCAAGGGTTTGAAACTCTTTGATATCTGGGTTGTAGTAGGTAATCTTAATTAGCCAGGAGTCCATGTCGGCGTGGAGTACGGCTTTGTATTCGGTATTAGTCCAGACTACGTGGAATTCAGTTGGGTCTGAGGCAAGGACTTCTACTGATCCTTGGAAAGCTGGATAGTTGCTCCGGAACTCCATGACTCGAATTACCTTTTGGACAAAGGGCTGGTTGAATTTGTGATCGATTTGAGATTCTGGGTGATTATGTCGTACGAGCTCTCTTCCCTCCCCTGTCTCGTGCCACCGTTCTTCGTCGTTTCGTTGTGCCAGGAGGTCATTGTAGTACACCTGGGGAATTCCTGGGGCGAAGAGTTGCAAGACGTGAGCCATCAACCATTGATTCTGATCCCGGAAGCATGCTTCGAGCAATGTAGCATTAATAGAATGAATAGAAACATTTTGAGAAGTAAGTCCAGAGGCTGCTTTAGTACTATATCCTGCATTTTGGATAATTTTTCCTGCGAGTACTTCTGCAGCCTCTTCTGATCCCACATATTCTGGCTCGGAAGTTACATTGATTCCATCGTGGTTGGTAAGCACTGCAATCTGGTTTTTCGGACAGATCTGGTACCACTCCTCCAGTCCGGTTACATCTCGGGTCAAAATTGCCTGGAAAATCCGGGCTGGCAAGTGAAAGTCATAGGTCCAAGCTCCCATTTCTACAATTCGCTTCTTGGTTTCCAAGTCAGAATGAATCTCGGTTAGAACTTCCATGTCATAGGAGTGAATCAGGTCAATGAGCTTCTGTAAAATTTCGTAGGTCTCGGGTACCATGTTCATCCCGAGCTCTGGGTGCTTGTAAATTGTTCCTACTGCATCTAGCCGAATCATACTGATTCCTTGCTCTGACAAGTGCTTTACAAACTTTTCATAGTACTCCCAGGTGAGTGGACTCATTGGATCTAAATCGGCCTGCATCGGAAGAAATGTTTTGAAATGAGGTCGCTTTGTTCCGTCTCCGAGTTCAAACACAATGATTGGCGGAATCGGCGTCAATTCATCAAACTTGGTAAGCTCATCCAGAGTAATCGTTTTGTTCGGGAATGTTTTTTCGAGAGCAGCAAACATGTCTGCGTATTTGGAATTGAGTCCGTGCTTCAGATAATCTTGGAATTCAGGAGAGTATACCGACATGTGCCCGACTACCAAATCTGATTGAACGTCATAGGTGTGGGCAATCGCTTTGATATCTTCCCAGGTTCCGAACTCAGGCTCAACCTCCATGTGAGTAAGTGGTGCAAATCCCCGGTCTCCAGACGATGGGTAAAACGGAAGAATGTGTACTAGTCCCACCGCTTGAGAAAGATAGGTATCAAGCGTCTGTTTGAGAGTTTTTAAATTTCCGCCCAAACTATCCGGATAGGTCATGAGCTGAACTTTGTGTGAAATAGGCATAGGTTTTTCTTTACGTTTGGACATATCTATTATAGCATTATCCTAACTAATACTTACCTATGAATTGGTCAATCATAATACTCGCTGCCGGAAAAGGCACTCGACTCAAAACTACTACTCCCAAGCCTCTTGTACCGATTCTTGGAACCCCTTTAATCCAACCGATTTTAGATCTCTCTTCTCAATTTGATTTTGCGAAGCGTATTATTGTGACCAGTGAGTATACTCAAGAAATTGAAACCATATACTCAAGTGAGCTCTTTACATTTGTCCGTACAGAACCAAAAGGAACTGCAGATGCTGTACTCCAAGCACTTCCCCATATTACCTCAGACAATATTCTTATTGCTCAGTCTGATGATAGCTTCTTGTATACCCAGCAACTGCTTTGTGACCTAATGAAGCAACATGATACCTGCCAGTCAGATTTTACCGTAGGCCTTGCTGCTATTACTGAGGAGATTGAATATCGGTCTGGTATCTGGGGTCCTGAAACACAACAGCTCCTCGGTATTCGTCCAGAAAAACGATCCCAACCAGGAGATCGAGTTGTGTGTGGATTGTACGCTGGAAAAGCTACTTGGGTGCAATCCATGTTCTCCAAGATCCCTGCCTCTCCTTCTAATGGAGAATTTGGAATTCCAACAGCATTTCTCCAAGGAATTGAATCTGAAGATGATATCCATATGTTTCCCGTTCCGGCTAATCAATGGATGGGAGTAAACACTCCACAGGAGCTCGAAAAAGCTATTAAATCAATTGACCAAAGCAGAAAAATACGATAAAATAGCGGCGTTCTTTCAAGTGAGGCAGTAAAAATGGATATTCTATCCATTGGTTGTAAATATAATTCACCTCGAAAAGCTGAAGCTGGAGTGTTTGCCGCCATCTGGCATCCGAACACAAATTCAATAGTCATGCAAGTGAGAACAGCTCTAAAACCAAAGGAGCTTCTCGGAATTAAAGAGTTCCCTGGAGGAGGGCTTGAGGAAAATGAGGACTGCTGGATTGGACTTTGCCGAGAAGTAAAGGAAGAGCTTGGGCTAGATTTAAGTGATCAGAGCCTTTTTATCCCATCTTCTTCAGCAAGAATATGGTTAGATCAAAAAAAGAATCCAGAATGGATTCGACTGACTGTAGTTCGAGCGAACACTAAAGAGTTAAAGTTTGCACCTCAAGACGATGAGGCTAAGGATCCTCAGTGGATTCCAGTCTCTGAGATCAATAAGGAGTACTTATCTCCTGCATTTAGATTTAATATCCTTCCAGTTCTTCGATCGAGATTACTTGATCCTCCTCTTTGAGCCAATCGGCTTCTACCCCGCTTTCTGAATAGATTGCGGGGTCTTTTTATGATAGAATTGAATCAACTAAGAATATAGTATGTCTGTCCAAGAGACGTTTGTATCACTTCTTCATCAAAACAATACCCGGCTGACTCAACATGCGCAGGATATTTTTGATACACTCAAGAGTCAAAAACGGCCACTTTCGGCAGTGGAAATCTATGAGATGCTATCAGACAACGGTTCAAAAATCGATCTTTCTACAGTGCATCGGACTATGGAACGTTTTTGTGGAATTCAGGTTGTCCAGCCTGTATACCGAGACAAGGCTACATTGTATGAACTCTCACATCACTTTGTACCTCATCACCATCACTTTACCTGTACGCAATGTGAAACTATTTACGAAATTGATACCTGTGTAATGGATGTTCTGGAGTCTTCTGTGGGGGATCTTGGTGAAGTAACCCATCATTCTGTTGAATTGTTTGGTGTTTGTAATCGCTGTGTATAGCGAAGAACAATGTATTTTAGAGATAAAAAAACGGGGTCTTAGCCCCATTTTTTTACTTCTTCATTTCTCGATGAATGGTGTGTCGTCGGAGTCGCTTGGAGAACTTCTTCAGCTCAAGCTTCTCTGGATTCTTTTTCTTATTCTTTCGAGAATAATAGTTGATGTCTCCAGTCTCGGTGCACTGCAACTTGATGAGATTATCTTGACTCATAGTACTCGTGTTAATAAATTCTTGGAGCCGATGACCAGGATTGAACTGGTGACCTCACCCTTACCATGGGTGCGCTCTACCTACTGAGCTACATCGGCTAAGCTGGCGTCGGCATTCACGGATATATAATACGGGAAAAAGTCAAATTTGTCAAAGGGAAAAGGGTTCCTAGTAACTATAAAACCCACCGTGTGAGGTGGGTTTTTAGTACTGTGGGCAGAGTAGGACTCGCACCTACGTAGACCAATGGTCGCCGGTTTTACAGACCGGTGCGTTTGACTGCTCCGCCATCTGCCCAATTTCACTGTGATACAGTGGAGCCGAAAAGAGGACTCGAACCTCCGACCCACGGTTTACAAAACCGTTGCTCTACCAGCTGAGCTATTTCGGCCTTTGTG
>CAJXTH010000049.1 GCA_913060955.1 uncultured bacterium
TCAAGTTATTTCTCCAAACTCTTATCGCAGGATTTGGAGCCTGGTGGTTTACCTTCAAACTTGATTGGACATCTTTTCATGTGCCAGGAGGGGGGATTTTGGGCCTCGCTTCTGATATCGAGGTTGGGCTTTGGTATATTCCGATCTTTATGTTGATTGTGATTTTTATCATGAATGCGGTGGATATTACTGACGGCCTCGACGGATTGTTGGCTGGGTCCATTATTCCGCCGTATGCTGTCTTAGCTTCTCTTGCCTTTGCTCAAGGAAAGTATGATTTGGCAATTTTTATGGCTACCTTAAGTGGAGCCTTGTTAGCTTTTCTGTGGTTTAATATTTATCCTGCTCGATTTTTCATGGGGGGGACCGGTGCCTTTGCTCTTGGAGCGGTACTTGCCGTAGTGGCTATGCTGACTAATTCTATGCTGATTCTTCCGATTATAGGGTTCCTGTTCTTTGTGGAAGGGTTCTCCTCTCTTATTCAGCTTACCTCCAAAAAACTCTTTGGACGGAAAGTGTTTCTATCCGCTCCAATTCATCATCATTTTCAGGCAAAAGGATGGCATGAGGCCAAAATTGTGATGAGATTCTGGATTATTTCGATTGTTATGAGTATAATGGGATTAGTGATCGGCTTAATCGGAATGGGCTAAATAAAACATTATCATTTGGCGAATTCCGGCGTTGTCTGCGTCGTGACTACACTCGCAATATCTCGATATTGCTCCTGCAGATCACTTCTTGACGCCTTGGATTTCATCCAAATGCTACCGTTTTATACCGTGTCAAGGAAGCCTTTCAAACCTAAATACAAAAACTTCATGCATGACATTGTAATTGAAAACGCCAGGATTGTAGATGGAACTGGAGCACCCGAGCGCTCTGGGACGATTGCTATTCGAAATGGTGTTATCGAGAAGGTAACAGGGCCTCGCTCCTACGAGTCTCCAGAGGTTATTGATGCTCAAGGAAAAATTGTTGCTCCTGGGTTTATTGATGTTTCAAATCACTCGGATGTTCATTTGACCTTGTTTTCCCAGCCATCACTCAAAAGTTTACTTCACCAGGGAATTACGACGATTATTGGAGGAAATTGTGGATCTTCCTTGGCGCCGCTGGTTGATGGCAAAGCTATTGAGTCAATTCAAAAGTGGGGAAAGATCGATCAGGTAAATGTAAACTGGTTGCGGATGAAAGAGTATCTGGATGTAATGGTGAGTAAGCAGCTTTCGGTGAACTACGCCACGATGGTTGGGTATTCTACTGTGCGACGCGGATTCTTGAAGGACGAGTATCGACCACTTACTGAAGTCGAACTAGAAGGAATATTGCAGTTGGTGGATCATTCACTCAAAGCTGGAGCTCTTGGAGTTTCCATGGGGCTTGCTTTTAGTCATATGCAGATGGCGGATTTTCATGAGATTAGGCAGGTGGCAGAGCTAATCAAAAAACACAACAAGGTTTTATCTATTCACATGAGAAGTGATGGAGAACGGGTGATTGAAGCTTTAGAAGAGGTGATCAAAATTACTCGAGCTACTGGAGTAAAAACCCAAATCAGCCATATAAAAATTCTTGGACGGAAGAATTGGAAGTACTTTGACATGTTTACTGAGATTTTGAATGAAGCGATTTACTCTGAAGGACTTCCGATTTTGTTTGATGTATTTCCGTATACTGCCAACAACTCCGTGTTGTATCTGCTGTTGCCAGAGTGGGTTATGGAAGGAGGAAAAGACGCAATGCTGGAGCGACTTCGAGACGCTGAACTGCGAGAACGGGTGATTGAAGATATGAAGGCAAATAATTACGATTATGCCCGAGTGATGGTTTCCGATGCTATGATTGATCGTTCGATTCTCGGAAAGTCTATTGTCGAAATTGCTCACAATCAGGGGGTTTCTGTTGAGGAGGCTCTGGTAAATCTGACTCTTGCTTCCAACGGTCACGCTCGTGTTATTACCCAAGCCATTCACGAAGATCACCTGAAGTACTTTATTAAACATCCATATTCAATTGTAGGGACCGACGGAATTGGATACGATGATACTTTTGCAGCCAAAGGAGGATTTGATCATCCTCGGTGCTATGGAGCTATGACAAAGTATTTGGAAGAGTATGTGCTACCGGGAATAGTTTCGCTTGAGGAAGGAATTGCCAAACTCACTTCACTCCCCGCCAAGCAGTATGGAATCCGAGAGCGTGGAGTTATTCGAGAGGGATACGTGGCGGATTTGGTGGTAATTGATCCGACCAAAGTTCACTCTCGAGCAAATTTCAGTAACCCAACGGTGTATTCAGAGGGGATCGAAGAGGTTATTATTGCAGGACACAAAGTTGTTCACAATGGACAATTCTTGGATGCCTATTACGGAGGAGTATTAAAGTACTAATATGGATTGGAAGGGACGAACAGTGACGGTGATGGGGCTGGGACTTAATACTGGAGGACTGGGTGTTGTTCGGTATCTGCTAGAGCGTGGAGCGAAGCTGATTGTGACTGATATGAAGTCGGCAGAAATTCTCGAACCTACTACTCTGGAAATTGCACAACTTCCTGGCTCTGACGATATTGAATATGTTCTTGGAGAACACCGGTATCAGGATTTTGAAGGTGTCGACTGTGTAATTAAAAATCCCGGAGTGCCTGATAGTTCTCCCTATCTTGAGCATGCTCGATCAAATCAGGTGGAGGTAAAGACCGACCTTGATCTGTTCTTTGAAGAGGTATCAGCCATGGAAAAGCGACCAGTGGTGATTGGAGTGACTGGAACACGAGGGAAAACTACTACCACTATGCTGATAGCTCATATCCTTCGCGCAGAATTTGGTGAAGAATCTGTTTTGGTTGGAGGAAATGTGCGGAGTTCAGTGTTGAATTTAGTAGAAAAGCTTACTCCAGATTCAAAAGTAGTCTTGGAGCTTTCCAGCTTTCAGCTGGGTCCAATTCATACGAGTCCAGATATTGCCGTATTTACGAGTTTCTTTCCCGACCATTTGAACCGCTATGATTCTCTGGATGCCTACTTTGCCGATAAAACCAACATTCTTAATTACCAAGACTCTCGTGGAGTGGCCGTTCTCAATGGAATGCAGCCCGAGATCCGAAATCTTGCAACAAACGCAGCTGGAGAGGTTGTACTATTTGGTACAGATTGTTCTATGAACCGAGTATGTGTAGATGGGGGAACGAGTATTATGGATAACGGACAGGTTGTAGCGGATGTAACCGATCTCCAGATATCAGGGGACCATAATGTTATCAATGCACTGGCTGCCATTGGTGCAGCTCGAGCTGCAGGTGTCTCACAAGGTGGTATTTCGGGAGCGTTGCGATCATTTCCCGGTGTTCCCGGGAGACAAGAGCGAATTGGGACTATCAACGGGGTAGAAATTATCAACGACACCACTTCTACGATGCCAGAAGCGTTGTATACTGCGTTACAAACATTTCGAGATAGGCGGGTGCATTTGATCTGCGGAGGAAACAATAAAGAGCTCAATTATACCGGAGCGGCAGTACATCTTCATGAGGGTGTTGAAGGAATATATTTGCTTCCGGGGACTGCCAGTCAAGATTTGAAGCAAGAGTTTTGTTCTGGTCCTATCCTTTGTGAAGAAGTATCGAGCGTAGACGCCGCACTTGAGGCTGCTCTTGATCATGCCAAAGAGGGCGATGTCATTCTATTTTCACCCGGGGCGACCAGTTTTGGTCAATTTCAAAATGAATTTGAACGAGGAGATGCCTTTGTAGCAGCAGCTAAATCTCAAGGACTCACGATCTAGCTTATGACAAAGAAACTCCAACAATACGGGATCGACTCGACCTTTCTGATCGCTTTCAGCGTGTTGGTTATCGGAGGGTTAGTTATTTTGCAAACAGCAAGCAGTGTTGCTTCATTTAATGAAACCGGAAATCATTACCATTATTTTACCAATCAGCTTGTGCGGGGTGTGTTGCCAGGTGTGATCTTATTTATGACGCTTTCATCCATTCCGTACCAAGTTTGGAAAAAACTCTCCTTACTTATCATTGGTGGGGCATTGGTAGTGAATGCGCTAGTTCTCGTCCCAGGCATTGGTCTTGAGCTCAAAGGAGCTTCACGATGGCTGGATTTGGGCCCTATTGCTTTTCAGCCTTCCGAACTTCTGAAACTTGCTCTGATTCTCTATCTTGCCATGATTCTTTCTAAGTTGGGGCCAAAAATTAACACTTGGGGAGCTCTTGTGTCAGTCCTAGTGGTTTTATCCCTTACCGTAGGAATAGTAGCTGTAATTCAATCGGACTTGTCCACAGCTCTTGTGTTGCTTGTGATCGCAGCTAGTATGCTGTTTCAATCGCAAATTGGATTATCAAAGATTCTCATCCTCGCTCTTGTAGGTGTTATTGCTGGGATTGGATTTATTGCCATGGAGCCGTACCGACTAGCTCGAGTGCAGACGTTTGTGCAAGGAGGGGAAGAAAATTCACTGGGCCAAGGATATCATGTGCAACAGAATCTCATTGCGGTAGGATCTGGGGGAGTCTCTGGAGTTGGCTGGAATCAAAGCCGACAGAAGTTTAACTATGTTCCGGAAACCACAGCAGACTCTGTCTTTGCTATTTTTGCTGAAGAATCTGGGTTAGTAGGAATAGTGCTCCTTACCATACTCTATCTGGTAATATCAGTTCGACTGATTCAAATATCGGGAAGACTTCCTGACAGCTATGGACAGTTTATTATTATTGGAGTTGTAACCTGGTTTGTCTTCCAAAGTTTCCTGAACATTGGATCCACCATGAAACTGATTCCACTCACCGGTATGACCTTACCATTTATTAGCTACGGAAGCTCTTCCTTGTGGGTCTTGTTCGCTGGATTTGGAATCGTTGCCAACGTCACCAAGTATCGCAAGGAGTAAGGCTATTTGTGTTGCATTTGTTTTCAAAAAATGCTAATATATGACTATTGTAAGCTATATAGTTAATATTTCTCACGCTATGAAGAACGAGCACACAAGTCGTGTTTCCCTACAGGAAATGGTCAAGGCGGGAGTTCACCTAGGACATCACACTTCTAAGTGGCACCCAAAAATGGAGCAGTACCTTTACGGAAGTAAAAACAACCTCCACATTATCAACCTAGAAGTCACTCAGGAAAAACTGGATGAAGCCTTTGAGTTTATCAACAAAACTGTTGCTTCTGGAAAAGATGTCCTATTTGTAGCAACCAAAAAGCAGGTTGTTCCTATTGTAAAGCAAACAGCAGAGGAGACCGAAATGCCATACGCTGTTAAGAGATGGATCGGAGGAACATTTACCAACTTCAAAAATGTTTCTAAGCGAATCAAGCAGCTTGTACAACTTGAAGAAAAACTTGCTACCGGAAAGCTTGAATCATACACCAAGAAAGAGCGAAAAGTGTTTGGTGACAAAGTAGAGAAGGGAAACAAGCTCTTCCAAGGACTGAAGAACTTGAAGACTCTTCCTGGGGCAGTATTCGTAGAAGATATTACCCGAGATCACTTGGCAATCAAAGAAGCACATGACATGGGAATCCCTGTTATTGCCCTTGCTGACTCCAATGTAAACCCAGAAATGGTTGACTACGCAATTCCTGCAAACGACGATGCTATTTCATCTGTTGGATTGATCTATGCAGCTGTTGCTGAAGTTATCAAAGAAGCAAAGAACTCTCGAAAGGCTCCCGAAGCTCCTGCAAAGGAAGAAGAATCAAAGAAAGAGAAGGCAACTGCCTAACAATCATTGAAAACTAACCCAATTCGTTCTATGATTAAAGCACAAGATGTAGCAAAGCTCCGAGCTGAAACTGGTGTCGGAATTATGGATGCTAAAAAAGCTCTTACCGAGACCAATGGAGACTTCGAAGCAGCT
>CAJXTH010000050.1 GCA_913060955.1 uncultured bacterium
TGGACCGGGCTAGACGATGAGGCCACTTACGAATTCAAGTATACGGGAAAGTCCGATTTCTGTCAATATGATCAACGATAAATTTGCTTATAATCAGAACTTTAGGTATAACAAGAATGTAATCCACGTTTTGGGAGTAGTATATGAAGAAAAATACATCTCCCAACATGTGGAGAGGTTTTTTCAAAAATTTAGAAAAGTACCCGGTACTTTACATAGGCGTCTCAGTAGTGTCATTCAGCTCAGTAATCTTATGGAGAAGTAATGATTTTCCAAAAGATCTAATTGTGTATCTAGGGTTTCTATTTGTAAATTGGGTGCTATCTGGGACTCACTTAGTATTCTTAGCAATTCTCTTTTGCTTCGAATATGGTGCTGTTGAAGAGCACATATCTACAAGCAAAGGGCTTCCAGCCAAAAGGTATCCGTTAGTCCTCAATAGACTAAAACGGCTTCTCTTGGCTAGTACGAGTTCCTTTGGAATACTGCTGATTTTGATTTTCGGAGACAATGAAGTTTTTGGATCAGACCAACCCTTCTTTATTATCCAACAATTTACTTTGTGGGTAATTCTTCTCAGAATATATCATCATAGCAGCTCTAGAGAATCAGATTCTGTCGTTGAAGCTTCAGTGGTTTCAGTAATAGGAAATTGGTTCTTGTCGACCATTCCGTTTCTTATATAAAGGTTAGTATACGCTTATGCTAACCTTTTTTGTTGATTTTTATTGACATTTGTGCTAGTTATACAGTGTTGATGTTCTTTGATTAGTCTGATGAAAAAAAGATTTCGACCAATTCAATTTCTTCGCAAGGTTGCAATAATTGCTTTGTTTGGGCTCATATTTGGAGGGTCTGCAGTTGGAGTAGTTACTGTGGTGGATCATTTCACTCAACCAACCCCACGGTTGGCTTTTGCAAACCAAGTCAGAATTGGAAAAGCTTCATTGGATCTATATCCAGTACGATTTACTCCATATGATCAACATCTACGGTTTGCCTCCCCTCCCCGTGGATCATGTGTTGTTCTTTCCATTCTAAATTCTGTTTGGTCTGGTGGAGAAGGATCCGTTGTCGATCTCCCAGTTGTTTCCCTTACCGGAGATGATTGGGAAATCCATTTCGACAGATTCATGTATGAAACAGAACGTGGTAGAAAAGATATCGGTCCTATTTCTCTGGATGGAAAAATTGAAGGAGTACAATTTCCTGGTCTTACTGATGACGAGTCAAAATCTATGGAGTTATCTCATCAGCTCTTGCATGTCTATTATTGGGCAGAAGGGAAGGATGGGGGAAAGCCTGAAGTTTGGCTTCAGATGTTCTACCCTGAAAGCCTTGGTTTTCAGGTGAAATCTGGAAACCGGCTAACTCCTGAAGTAGTGAATTCTTTGCAGAATCGACTTCCGGTACTGGTCCACATCAGAAAGGATCCCTCTCGGATTCTTCCCGACTGGGATGCGTATGAGGGGAGAAATACCTCCCATGTAGTGGCATTAATTCAACGGTCAGGACAGCTATACATAGCCGACAATAACGAAAAGCATTTGATTCTTGTAACTGAGGATCAGATTCGAAACATTCTGAGTTTGGATGATTCCAAACTCCACTACGTCACAGACAAGTGACGCAATCCTGTAAAGAGGCATTTCAACTAAAGTGTCTCTTTTTCTTTTAGGAAAGTATATAGTTAAATATATACTTCAAGCTATGGTACAATACATACAATAATTTGATTCCTATGGAAACTTCTCCCAAAGATCAAGTAATTCAGCTCATTCCTGACTTGTCTCACCGAGATAAGGAGATGGTGGAGCGGGCCTTGGCCTTTCGAGCTCGATCTACGGTATTGGCTATTATTCGGCGTCCGGACGGAAAGATCTTGGTGGACAAGGGAACAGATCCTACTCGAGATTTGACGTTTTATCGGGCACCAGGTGGAGGGATTGACTTCGGTGAACATTCGCATGACGCGGTAGTCCGAGAAGTTATGGAAGAAATGCAACTGGAGATCAGAGCAGTCGATACGTGGAAGATTGTGGAAAATATTTTTACCCACAAAAACAAACTAATGCATGAGATTTTGTTTTTGACATACTGTGAATTCGTTGATCAGAGTCTTTATGACCAGGAAGAATTCTTGATCGAAGAGCCAGGACGTGAGTCTACCTACGCAACCTGGAAAACTCTGGAAGAAATCGAGTCACAGGGAGCTGTACTCTTCCCAGAGGCAATGAGAGAACTGTTCTAGTATGAGGTACGCTACACGATATTATTTCGGAGTAGCGGCTATGCTTGCTTGGATGTCTGGGGTCTTTATTGGCTCCAGATTTTTTGTTTCAGAAAAGATTATTTTCATTTGGTTGATTGCGCTTGGTATTGGGGGTATATTCCGAAAAAGGTGGGGAATAGGAGCGATCATAGTAATTGGAATATTTCTTGCCGGGGTGCTGCGTATGAATCATTCTCTTGACACCTATCAAAGGGTTCGAGACAATCTCATAGACCAGGATACGTATCAAGTGGTTGTAGATTCTTCTGCCAGAATTCGTTCATATGGTATGCAGTATCAAGTAATAGACCGGCAAACAGGAGCCCGATACTTTCTTACAACTCGATCTGGGAAGTATAAATATGGTCAAGTGGTGGCGGCCAAAGGAAATCTTTCGTATCCAGAGAATCCAGCAATTCAACGATATTTGCTCGGGAAAAACATCCATTCGTATGTATCTGCTCGAGATGGCCAGGTAATTGGTGAAGAGTGTAGTCTGTGGTGCCAGTCACTCCGGTCTATTCAATCATTCAAAGAATGGTTTATGAATCTCATAGATAGAGCGTACCCGGGTAGAGTAGGGGAGTTCTTGAAAGGTATTTTGGTTGGGTATACTGACACGCTACCAGAAGAAACCAAGGAAGCCTTTCGTCGAACAGGGGTTACCCATATTTTAGCTGTCTCAGGGTACAATGTTTCGATTTTTGTGGTTTTGATTTACCAATCAATGCTGAATTGGCAGATACATCGTAGGTATTCGGCCTTGCTGACAATCCTCGTGGTAGGAATTTTTACTCTGATGACCGGAGCTGAGGCCTCGATTATTCGAGCAAGTCTGTTTGCAAGCATACTTTTGGTTGGGGAGGTGATGCGTAGATATGCGAGCGGATGGTATCCATTGCTTCTGTGTGCAAGTATTATGCTTGCCGTGAATCCTACCTATATTGCCTACGACATAGGCTTTCAACTATCATTTCTCGCGGTTATTGGTCTCATGCTGTATGGAAATCTGTTTGATACCTTTTCTCAGGGTCTCCCGGCACTTACTCTCAAGTCTTTGATTGGTGAGACTGTTGCCGCCCAGATCATGGTACTTCCTATCTTGGTTTATCATTTTGGCGAGTTTTCTGTAATTTCTATTCTGGCAAATGCGCTCATTGTTCCACTCATCCCGTTGGCCATGCTTTGGGGATTTGTTTCGAGTATTTTATACAGCCTTATCCCAGTGCCTGTTTTCACTGTACCACTTGAGCTCTTGATTGAGAGTTTAATATTCATAAATCAGACCGTTGCCAACGTGCCCTGGGCGATGCTGGAAGTCCCAAGTATTGAGATTTGGCAAGTTGGGGTGTCCTATCTGATCTTAGGATTCCTAGGTTGGCTTCCTATTCGGTATCGTCATCATCATGTATAAACTACTTCTTCCCGTACTATTGTGTATTGGTATAGTCTCCTTGCTGGGTACTCATCAATCAGTATGGAATCCAGGCAATCGTGTATCGTTTTTAAATATCGGGCAAGGGGACGCAACACTGATCCAAACAACATCTGGGGTTCGAATCTTGGTAGACTGCGGACCTCCTGGGGGTCCAATTTTGGATCGACTGCAAGATCAATTGGGGTTTGTATCTCGGAGAATAGACATGTTAGTCATCACTCACGGAGATAGTGATCATTATGGCGGCTGCCAAGATGTGCTCGACTACTATCAGATTGGCACAACCATGATTAACGGGGTAAATGATCCTGAAAATGAAGCCTACACCACGTTTCTGGAAGGAATCTATGCTGAGACCCGGGTGATTCCAGGAATAGCCGGAACAAGCATAACTCATCAGGATCTTGAAATTACCGTATTAGCTCCCGAGCCAGGTGTTTGGGGGCAAGAATCCAAAGATGATAACGAATATTCTATTGTACTTCACCTCAATACTCCGACCAAAGACTTTTTGCTTACGGGAGATATTCCTATATTGGTTGAGAGTCAGTTGGTTGCGTCTGGGTATCTATTGGATGTAGATGTTCTCAAAGCCGGACATCATGGGAGCAATACCTCTACCGGAAGCGCTCTTTTGGACGCAACTTCTCCTGAAGAAGTCATTATTTCAGCTGGAGCTGACAATTCTTTTGGACATCCTCATCCTGAAGTAATAACACGACTTGAAAACAAAAACATAACAATTCGAGAAACGAAAAACCACTCTAGTATTGACTTTTCATTTTAATTCAAGTATATTGACAACTGACATTAACATTTTATTTACCATAACCATAGTCGAATGGAAGAAGCACTTGTAGCAGAGCTGCGACGATTAGAGTTTTCTGAAAAAGAAGCCAAAGTATATATCGCAGCCATGAAATTGGGAACCTCCACCATGCAAAAGATCGCCAAGCTGTCTGGAGTGAACCGAGCAACCACATACGTAGCCGTAGAAGCCCTCATGCACCGAGGACTCATGTCTTCAGTTACCAAAGGGAAAAAACGATACTTCACCGTAGAAGATCCGGATAAAATCCAATCCGTCCTGGAAAAAGAACGACTTGAACTCGCCGAGAAGGAAAAGACCGTAGAGTCCGTCATGCCCAAACTCACTGAAATGTTCGCCGTAACCCACGGAGCAGGGCAGAAACCCCAAGTACGCTTCTATGAAGGGATGGAAGGTCTAAATATAGTTCGGGAAGAGATTCTTAAGAGAAAAGATACCGATAGTTACAATATTTACAACAAAAAATATTTTTTAGAAGTTTTTCCTGAGAAAGATCAAGAAGTATTCATAAAAAAAATTGATTCTAAAAAAAGAAAAGGGACTAGTATTCTAGCATCTAACACTGGAATCTATAATGTAGAAGCAAGAGGAATAAAGAGATACGTAATTGATGAAAAACTATATGATCATCCTATAGACTTTTGTGTTTTTGATAATAAAGTATCAATAACTAAGCTCGATAATAATCCTATTTCAATTATAATCGAGAACGAAACTATAGCTGAAGCAATGAAATCGATCTTGAAATTAGTTGTAAAAAAATAGTGCTTGGAAGCACTATTTTGATTTTGAGGGCTACACGCTAATTCCTCCCATAATTTTTGAATAAACAATATTGTTCAGTTAAATGATAGTAAATGTATGCTGATTTGTCAAAAGCTAACAAATATAAACCTGTGTAATCCTATACACTATATTCCTCAATAGCATCCTGAATTACCTCAGTTTTACTCTTCTTATACTGAAAGGCCGCCCACTCTAGATATTGGTCTAGCTTTTTGTTGATCACAAGATTATACCGAGTTTTATCGTGATCTTTATAGTTATCGATGAATTTTTTTATTTGACCATCAATTTCTGACTCGTCACCATATTCGTATACGTGTAAGTATGGATAATTAATTGTGTGAAGGAAAAAATTATGAGAGTAAGATCCTTTTTTATACAACACTAAAATTGGCTTACCATGCTCAATCATGTAATACAAATAGTAACCAAATGAGCCATGGTGTTTAGAATATTCAAAGACACAAATATCAGCAGTGTTAATTACCTGCTTATGTTTTTCAACGGGATAT
>CAJXTH010000051.1 GCA_913060955.1 uncultured bacterium
GTGCCAGAGGTATACTGAGGCAATTTCAACACGATACAGTGTGTGTGAATGTTCTACTTGATATTAACCAGCGGAAGCCAGAATTACTTGGATATCTTTCTCAAACTGGCACACCCCTGACAACCAACCTTATCGAGTGTTACAACTCACACCTCAATGCAAGGTTATCAAAACTGAAAGGCTTTGAGTCAATGAAGCATGCCAACTTATGGCTCAATGCGTACTTCCTGAGAAGAAGAACCAATGGCAATGTAGTCCGAGTACAACTCAGCTGAATATATGTCATGATCATACCGTGAGAGGTTGTCAGATGTCACGTAGTGGTTGAGACAAAAGAGATTTTCATCATACTCTCCCCGGCGTCGAATCCCTAACACATGCGTAACCAAGGTGAGATACAGTCTTCCCAACCAGATTCGATGAGGAGCTAAGACAACAAACACATCAATATCACTCGACTTCTTGGCATTTCCCGTTGAAAAAGATAACGACCCCGCCACAAAGATTGCCCGAACGTACGGCAGAGAAATTAACACCCGCCCGTACCGTTGAATTTTGCGAAGGCGTCGCAACGTTTCCCGCTGTTTTTCTTGACGCAGTGTTTGCAACTGCTTAAATTCATCTGCAAAACCATACAATCCGCGCTCGAAACGAATCTCGGGAATAGTTCCAATGATACTCGAAATACGATCTCGTGGGATCCGACCTCGAACCTGGTACCGATACAGTTCTTCAACTGTGGCCAGTCTCTTTTGAGCAGAAAAATAAAGCATGGTCTCAATGATTGTCTGTCGTTCCGTTTCGGTCATAATGGTCGTGTTTCAGAATCTTGGTGATGGCGACACGCCTACCTTCGGCAGGTAAAGAGGTCGCCGCTACAGCTTGTCACTCCCGACACCGATTGAGAATGACAGCCTATCTTCTGTAACGCCCTCATTTGGATAAGATCCAAGGCGACAAGGAGTGAAGCTGCTGAGCAATAGGAATACTATTGTGAAGTAGTTCACGACGCGGTCAACGCTGGAGATTGCCAAATGAGGGCGTTACAGTTTCATTTTGGCTAAAAATTGTCCCGTATACGATTTTTTAACCTTGGCAACTTCCTTGGGCGTTCCGGTTGCAATCACCGTTCCTCCTTTGGATCCTCCCTCTGGTCCCATATCAATGATATGGTCGGCACACTTGATCACGTCGAGATTGTGTTCGATCACCAGAACCGTATTTCCCTTGTCAGCCAATCGGTGAATCACCTGAAGCAGTTTGGCCACGTCCTCAAAGTGAAGTCCGGTAGTCGGCTCATCCAGGATGTACAAGGTATTTCCGGTGGCTCGTTTGGATAGTTCGGTGGCCAGTTTGATTCGCTGCGCTTCTCCTCCGGATAGCTGCGGAGCTGGTTGTCCGAGTTTCATGTAGGAAAGTCCCACATCATAGAGTGTCGCCAACTTGTCTTTGAGGCTTGGAATATTTTTGAAGAACTCAAGAGCAGTTTCTACATCCATATCCAAAACATCGGCAATGCTCTTGCCTCGATATTTGATCTCGAGCGCCTCCTGGTTGTATCGCTTCCCGTGACAGTCTTCACACTCTACGTAAATATCAGGCAGGAAGTTCATCTCAATTTTCAGAACTCCGTCTCCTTTACAGGTTTCACATCGTCCTCCTTTAACATTGAAACTAAATCGTCCCGCTTTGTATCCTCGCATCTGAGCTTCAGGGGTTTTGGCGAAGAGATCTCGAATCGTAGTAAAGATTCCAGTGTAGGTGGCAGGGTTTGACCGCGGAGTTCGTCCAATTGGGGACTGATCAATATTCACGAGCTTGTCGATATTTTGAAGCCCGGTAATGTCCTTAAATTTCCCCGGAAGTTCTTTGGCTCCGTTCATGGTATGAGCAATGTGCTTGTGCAAAATATCTTCTACCCAGGTAGATTTTCCGGAACCAGAAACTCCGGTTACACATACAAATTTCCCGAGTGGAATCGTAATGTCCACGTTCTTCAAGTTATTCTCGGCTGCGCCTTTGATCTTGATCTCTTTGTCATTTCCTTCACGATATTTTTTGGGCGCCACAATACTTCGCCGACCAGATAGGTAATCTGCCGTCAATCCTTGTTGTTGCTCTACTTCATCCGGCGTTCCCTGTGCCACGATGCGTCCTCCTCCGTGTCCAGCACCTGGACCGAAGTCGATGACATAGTCCGCTTCTCGAATAGTATCTTCGTCATGTTCTACCACAATGACGGTGTTTCCGATTTCTTTGAGGTGCTGCAAGGTTCCAATCAGTTTTTGGTTGTCTCGCTGATGAAGTCCAATCGATGGCTCATCCAAAATGTAGAGTACTCCAACCAATCCAGATCCAATCTGAGTGGCCAATCGAATTCGCTGAGCCTCACCTCCTGACAAGGTATTCGATGATCGATCGAGAGTAAGGTAATCAAGCCCAACATTTAATAAGAATTGCAATCGAGCGTTGATCTCTTTGAAAATTGGCTTACTGATTGTCCGAGCTCGCTCGTCAAAGTACTCTGGATTGTCTTCCACCTTCTCAAAGAAGGCTGCCAAATCCTCAATACTCATATTGACCAGCTCATCGATAGTTTTGCGAGCTACTTGTACGCACAAATACTGCTTTTTGAGTCGCTTTCCGTTACAGGTTGGACACACGGCATTGACCATGTACTTCTCGATTTCAGTTCGGATAAAATCGGAGTCTGTTTCCCGATACCGTCGCATCAAGTTGGGAATCACTCCCTCAAAGGTAGCCTGGATCATATGCCCGTGGGATTCAATCGGAACTTTTACGTCCGTTCCCACCCCATGTAAAATAAGATTCAACTCATCCTGGGTCAGATCCTCCACTGGTTTTCGCAAATCAATTCCCTGATCTTCTGCTACCGCTTCGAGTACTTTCATGTACCACCCAAACATTCCCTTACTCTTGTTGGCTCCCATCCATGGTTTGATCGCACCTTCGGTAATAGACAAGCGCGGATTGGGAATCACCAAATCCGGAGAAATTTCAGGAGTGTAGCCAAGTCCATCACAGGTAGGACAGGCTCCGTGCGGACTGTTAAAAGAAAAGTTTCGCGTCTCAAGCTCTCCAAAACTTTCTCCCGATTCCATAACGTAGCGCTCACTGAGCAATTCATCAGTATAGATGTTTTTGATCCGATCTTTAATATGAGAAATAATCAACTGTCCTTGCCCGAGCTCAAGTGCCGTCTCGACAGAGTCAAGAACACGAGCTCGCTGAAATCCAGACTCATCCAAGAGTCGGTCGATCACCACTTCGATGTTATGCTTCTTTTGTTTATCAAGGTCAATATCCAAGGCTTCCTCAGCCAAATACATAATCCCATCAACTCGGACACGCATAAATCCATCTTGGATTACTTTTTGCAAGACTCCTTTGTGCTCTCCTTTTTTATCCTGAATCAAAGGAGATAAAATAATCAGCTGCGCATCAGCTCCCTGATAGGACATAATTTTGTCCACGATTTGTTTGGCGTCTTGCATCTGGATGGGCTTTCCGGTTTCTGGATTGTACGGAATTCCTACTCGCGCAAACATCAGTCGGAGATAATCATAAATCTCGGTCACCGTACCTACAGTCGATCGAGGATTTCGAGACACACTCTTTTGGTCGATCGAGATTGCAGGAGAAAGACCTTCGATTTTATCAGCATCAGGTTTGTCCATCATCCCCAAGAACTGCCGAGCGTAGGCTGACAAACTCTCGACATACCGTCGCTGCCCTTCGGCATAAATCGTATCAAAGGCAAGCGAAGATTTTCCTGACCCCGAAAGACCAGTAATCACTACCAGTTTATCTCGAGGAATTTCAACGTCTACGTTCTTCAGATTGTGAACTCGTGCACCTTTGATTGAAATTGTTTTCATTGATTCAGACATTGGGTCTCAGTTAATCTTTTCGTACTTTCGGTGTTACCCAGAACCCGAGATATTTTCCGAAGAATAATCGGGTTTGAGCCTCGATTGCAGGGAATGCTCCCAAAGTCAGCGCTACAACAGGAATAAAGATCCACTGAAGATACATCATAATTGTTCGCCGAACCGAATACTGTTTGGGTCGAGCCGGTAACAATACGGAGTTAATATAGGCCGTAATGATCAATCCCGTCAAGGTAATAGTCATCAGGTTACTTGCATATCGTGGCAAACTATTCGAGAGAACCGAGTCTTGAAACTCCGGTCCTCCAAACCAAATTGGGAACCAAACATAAATTGCCAGAATAATGGCTGATGTCGCCCAGGTATAATGCCCGATAATCATGTTGGAGATTCGCCGAATCTTTGGTTGCAGTGGAGCACGAGGATTCAGAGCATACGACCGCATGGTGGTGGCCAGGTTTTCAATACCGTATGCCCAGCGTCGCATCTGCTTGTATTGATTGATAAAAGCCTGCCAAATGTTTTCCGCCTGCACAGCATCCAAAGATACCGGAACGTGAATAGGAATGACCGAATAGTCACCATCATAATAATCAATACACTTCCAATAGATCACCGAGTCATCAGACACCATATTAACCGGCCAGTAATTGACCTCCGTCAACGTTTTGAAACTCATAGAGTGACTCGAAAAGGTCACCATTCGATCAAACCGAACCGATTCCATCATATGCCAGAAACTCGAACTGATCGCCACCACGCGAGTAAAGGCCGGAGCATCCCAGATATTATTGTGATACATCGGAAGTGGCTGGTAGCTATGTTTGTGAGGATTCTCAGCAGTCAAAAACTCATAGGCAAGAGCTCCAAAGTATTCTTTATGAGCAATAGTATCACTATCAAAAACCGAGATCACGGTATTCTCTTCAGAGATTCCCAACTCGGACAATCGTTCTCTGACCTGCTTTGCTGCAAAGGTTGCGTTTGCACCTTTTGCTTTCATCTCGCCCTCGATACCATCAGGATGAGCGGTCACGACAAAATCTTTGAACACTCCATCGAATCGTTCTTTGAGGTAGGCTTCTTTTGCGTCACGATCAGCTCCTTCGCGCTCCTCGGTAGCCACAACCACAATCATCTTGGACAGATCATAATTCACCTCTTGGATTGACTTCACACTGGCGGCCAAGACCTCTGGTGATTCGTTGTAGGTAAGAAACATTACCACTTGAGTGAGATCCTCATATCCAGGACACTCTTTTTTAATAATTGACAACCAGTCTTTTTTCTCATCCTCGGCAAGCTTCCGGTAGGCTACAATCAAGTGAACACTCAAATATACTGACTTGAATAACCAGTACAAATTATAAATCAAAATAAAGACAGCCACCCAAAATGGCACGATAAACGACAACGCAATTAACCCAACAAACGTTCCCCAAGAAAGCATGGCGGGAAGCATTTCATACAACCGCTGTACTCGACGCTCTTGAGGATCTTTCGTTTTCGGGTCCGGAAAGTGATACATGGAGCTATTGGTTAATTTCTATCACCAGGATTACGTAATATCCTATCAAACTTAAGCAAATAAGAGTAGAGGCAAAGATCCAATGAGTCAATGTTCTCCGCACTGTTTGATTCGCATAATGTTTCACTTGGATCAGCGTTGCCAAGGAAATATTCATAATTGCAACTGCAACCGAGACCCAAATATACTGAAGCATTCGAGTGGACTGCTCAATTACCGTCACTCCTTGA
>CAJXTH010000052.1 GCA_913060955.1 uncultured bacterium
GATCCGGGTTTCGGCCGCCGCAACGCCCTCGATCTCGCGAATGTCCTCGATCAGGGCGTTGGGCGCACGCACCACCGGCGCCCAGATATCGGCGAACCGCGTGCGCTCGTAATAGGCCGCGCGGGTCTCATCGAGCGAACCAAGCATCCCGCCCATGACCAGCTGGATGGCCACGCCGCCGGCGATGACGAAACCGATGGCGAGCGCCTGGCCGCGCATGGCGAGGAAGTCCCGCCAGAGTTTCAGGTCCAGGACCGAGATCAATCGGTTCACCATTCCAGCTCCTCCAACTTCGAGCCAGGTTCCTTGGAATTTCACGTCGAGTTCAAAGCTTGGTTCGGTAAATGGGAAGTAGCTCGGTCGGAGTCGTACTTCAACTTCTTCGCGGAAGAGTTGAGAAAACAGTTCCTGCATGACTCCTTTGAAGGTAGCAATGCTGGTGGTAGTGTCAATCATGAGTCCCTCTACTTGGTGGAACGAAGTTTCATGCGTCGCGTCGGTTGCTTCGTATCGGTAGACTTTTCCGGGAAGAATAATCCGGATTGGGGCCTCGTGAGATTCCATGTACCGTACTTGTCCCGGTGAGGTGTGGGTTCGCAACAGTCGCTTTTGTCCATCTTCTGAGTTTACCCAGATTGTGTCCCACACGTCTCGAGCTGGATGATTGTCGGGAATATTCAGGACATCAAAGTTGTAGTGCTCAACTTCGAGCTCTGGACCAGAGGCTACAGAAAATCCCATTTTTTCCATGATGTCTTGGATGCGGAAGATCATGGCAGATACCGGAGAGATGTGCCCTACAGAGGCCTGGAGTTCGTCGAGTGATGGTGGAACGATATTCAGCTCAACGGCTGGATCTTCTGTTTCTTCCGGAGCTAGAGCTTGCTCGATTTCGGCTTTGAGGGTGTTTACAGCTTGTCCAAAGGCCGCTTTTTCTTCTGCGGGAACGTCTTTGATCTGCTTAAAGACTCGGGCGACTTCTCCTTTTCGCCCCAGATATTTGATTCGGAGTTCATCAGGAGTCATTCCGGAGGCAAGGTCAGTATTGAATGTTTGTTGGATCTGTTCGATTTCGGCCATGGTCGAGGTGTTAGTTGCTGGTTTGGGTTGATTCTTGGCTGAGGAAGTAGTATTCAAATACGATAATTACCAGAGTCAGGATGCTTGCGCTAAAGATATTCCAGAGTAAAAAGCCTTGTAGAGTGAGGTGCATGCCAAGCAAAAGAGCCAGAAGCAAGGCTTGGCGCTCCGATCTCCAGAGCAAGAGTCCCGAATGTTCCCGGGAGAGGCTAAATCTAATCCCATAGGAAAGGTAGGCCAAAAGCCCCCACACTACCAGCATGAGGGCTGCAATCAATACCAACGGAAGATAGTCTGGAGCTTGGGTAACGTCAACCTGAAAGAGTAGATACCCAAAGGCTCCTGCTCCTGCAAGTACTGCGATTCCGTTTATGGCCAAGACCAGTCTTCGCATGGTTATTGTGGCTTAGTTTTCGTCGTAGGCTTTGGCTCCAGCTTCGATGATTGCTGCAGCTTCTGCTTTGTCTCCGAATCCTTCGACTTTGACGTGTTCGTACTTTCCTGGCTCGAGTTTTTTGTAGTCAGCCATGAAGAGTTCGATTTCTTTTTTGAGGTGCTCTTCTACGTCGTCGATGTCCTGTACGTGAGAAAGTCGAGGGTCAAGTTTGGTTACTGGTGCACAGATCAATTTGTGGTCAACTCCTGCCTCGTCGCTCATTTTGAGGACTCCTACTGGTCGGACTTTTACCACACATCCTGAGAATGTTGGTCGAGTTGCAAGCACGATCACATCAAGTGCGTCTCCATCTTCTCCGTGGGTCTGGGGAATAAATCCATATTCAAATGGGTAGATCAGCGGTGAATAGAGCGTTCGGTCAAGTTTGAAGTATCCTCCCTCTTCGTCGTATTCGAACTTGGAGGTTGCGTTCATCGGGATGTCGATCACTACGTTGAACTCTTCAGGGAGAGATTCAAGTCGAGGGACGTCGTTGTATAGGTTCATATCGGTGTTTGAATTAACTAACTCTATTATACTCGTTCTTCTTCAGTTTCTGAAGCCTCAGGTGCTGATTCTTCTGATTTAGTTGGAGCCTCTTCGGTTGCCGGAGCTTCCGGAGTTTCTTCTGAAGCCTCTGATTCTGGAGTTTCCACTGGTTCTTCGGCTGGAGCTGCTGGCTTTTCGTCTTTTGAATCTGGGTTCAGGTCGATGTCGTATCCAACCAGTCGAGATGCAAGTCGGACGTTTTGTCCTGATCCTCCAATAGCAAGTGAAAGCTGATCGTCTGGTACGATCACGGTTGCTTTCTTGTCTTCTTCATGGATGGTGATGTCGAGTACTTCTGCTGGAGCAATTGCTGCTCGGATGTAGTCGTTCAGATCCTCGGTATATTCGATAATGTCGATTTTTTCTCCTCCGAGCTCGTTGATAACCTGCTGAACTCGAGTTCCTCGCTGTCCAACACAAGCTCCAACTGGGTCAAGTCCTGGCCCCATGGCTTTGACGGCCATTTTGGTTCGAACTCCTCCGTCTCGAGCAACTGCTACAATCTGCACTGTTTCTGCAAAGATTTCGGGTACTTCCAGAGCAAACAAGGTTTTTACAAAGTCTGGATCTCGTCGGGAAAGAACGATGTTTGGATCTCGATCGGTCTCTTCAACATTTTTGATCAAGAACTTGTATCGGTTTCCTACTCGGTAGTTATCTGATCGAACCTGCTCAGATGGGAACAAGAGTCCTACACCTTTTCCAAGTTCTACAAATGCGATTCCTCGATCTACTCGCTGAATGGTTCCTTGGACAATTTCTCCTACTTTGTCTTTGTACTCTTCAAAAGCAGTGTATCGCTCGATCTCTCGGATCTTTTGGAGCAATACTTGCTTGGCTGTTTGGGCTGCAATTCGTCCGAATCCGTCTTTAGCTTCCAGCTCTTCTACAACTTCTTCTCCCTCTTTGATTTCAGGAGTGATTTTTTGGGCATCTTCAAGTGAGATGTGTCGGTCGGGATTGAATCGAACTTTTCGCTCTTCTCCATCCTCATCGAGTTCTACCTCAGCTCCCTCTTCGGGGATGAGATATCCTTCGTCGTCCACCTGTACCACTTGCTTGTATTGGAACACTCGGTAGGTTCCGGTGTCTCGATCTACTTTGGCTTTAATAATCTGAGACTTTTCTCCGTAATCTTTTTTGTATGCAGCCGCAATAGCTGGCTCGATCACATCATAAATTCGGTCTTCGGGAATGTTCTTTTCTTCCACGATCTGGGATACAGCGAAGACAAATTGCTTTGGATCTATCATAGGTAGGTATTCTTAACTATTTTGAGCAAGAAGGGCCTGCTTCTCAGCAGACCCATCCAATTCAACCCTTTTCGTAATTAGTATATCACGGGGTGAGATTTGGTGTCAACGGAAAACACCCCGCTTCTCCGAAGCACCCCTCTTAAAAAGAGGGGAATAAGAACATTCTCCTCTTTTTAAGAGGAGTGGCACGCAGTGCCGAGGTGTTTTCAATTACACCAACTTTCGGAAGTGACGTTTTCCTTTTTGGAGCACAGCTCCAGAAGCAAAGGTTGTGACGTCAATCTGTGGATCAGTCACTGGCTCACCGTCGACTTTGATTCCACCCTCGCTGATGACCCGACGAGCTTCGGACTTGGATACTCCAAAAGCATCAGATACGAGGACAAAAAATCGGGTATCTTCTCCAGCTGAGATTTCTTGGATATCTTCTGGTAGAGCTCCTTCGGAAAAGACCTGCAAGAATCCTTGGTGAGCATTCTCTGCTGCTTCATCTCCGTGGTAACGTCGCACGATTTCTTTGGCCAGTTCGAGTTTAATATCTCGAGGGTTTACTCCTGATTCAAGTTGTTCAAGGTACTCGGAAATCTGATCAAGTGAAAGATCGGTGGCTAATCGGAAATAGGTTTCGATCAAGTCGTCATTTACGGTCATGATTTTTCCGAACATGTCTTGGGGTTCATCGACAATGTAAATACAGTTTCCCCAAGAAGTCGACATCTTCCGTCCGTCAAGTCCAACCAGAAATTCAAAGGTCATGATGTCCTGTGGTGCTTGACCATATTTCTTTTGGATGGTTCGTCCAGCCATGAGGTTAAAGTACTGGTCGTTTCCTCCAATCTCGAGGTCAGCCTTGACTGCTACTGAATCGTACCCTTGCATGAGCGGATACATAAATTCCCGGAGGCTAATTCGAGTTCCAGATTCAAATCGCTTGGAGAAGTTATCTCGATCTAGCATCTCAGCTACTGAAAAGGCGTCGGCAATCTGAGAAATTTCTGCAAAGTTGAGTTTGGAAAGCCAGTCAGAGTTATAGACTACTTCAGCTTTGGATAGATCTACGATTTTTCCGACCTGATCCAAGTATCCTTTCAAGTTTTCTTGAACTTGTTCTTTGGTAAGCATTGGGCGTTCGTCGGTCTTGTCTGAGGCGTCTCCAATCTGAGCCGTAAAGTCTCCCACCAAAAATATCACCGTGTGTCCAAGATCCTGAAAGGCTCGCAGCTTCCAGAGTGGCACGGCTCGTCCAATGTGAATTGTCGGTCCGGTAGGATCTACTCCAAACTTGATCCGGAGCTTTTCTCCCTTGGCAAGTTTTGCTCGGACTTGGTTTTCGTCAATGAGATACGTTACTCCCCGCGTTAATAATTCTTCCAGATCGGGGGTTCGTGCATCCAACATGGTGGTTCGTATTAGGTTCGTATAGTGTTTAGTATAGCTGGTTTTGAAATGGAGTGCAAAGGATGTTACTTACTGTCCTAGTCTAACAATTCCATTTCCATCAACTGTAGTCGTATCTGTCGCATACCAGGATGTTGGACTTAATACATAGATATTTCCTGTAGATTCGTCTATGATACTTCCTGTAATTAGCATGGTTCCTGAACCTGCTGTAAACCCAGAGTCCTCACTTCCATCGGTATTTAAACGACCAATAATTTGCCCAAATGGTTCAGCGGTACTCCCTCCAATTGTAAGAATTATTTTTCCGTCTTGATCTTGGACAGCTATATCAACCACACCCATTCCACTACTGGCTCCACCAACATCAAATCCAGTATCAAGGGATCCGTCTGTATTCAAGCGTGCTATTATATTTCGAGTTACTCCATTCACATTCTCAAAGTATCCTCCCAGCAAAACCTTTCCGTCATTTTGAGTATATACAGCATGAACTTGATTATCAGCACCTGAACCTGGATTAAAGCTCGTATCTAGGGATCCATCAGCATTGAGTCGAGCAATTCGATTTCGAGAAACTCCATCAACTGTGGTGAAGTTTCCCCCGATAATAATTTTTCCGTCTGACTGGACATACATTGAATAAATATCTCCATTTGCTCCTGCTCCGGTGGCAAACCCAGTATCAAGTGACCCATTGGAATTAAATCGAGCAATTCTACCTCTGGAGACTCCCCCAGCCTGAGTAAAGGCTCCGGCCACAATCACTTTTCCGTCATCTTGAAGATGAACGTCTGAAACAGAGGCATTCACACCCGTAGCAAAGTTATAGGAAGTGTCTACGGAACCGTTTGAATTTAATACTACAATGTTATTTGCCGTTGTCGTATTAAATCTTTGGAATATTCCTCCAACAGCTATC
>CAJXTH010000053.1 GCA_913060955.1 uncultured bacterium
CATCGATGGTAATGTATCGGATTTCGTATCCTGTTCCATTGGCGCTGGCCGTCTGTGGATCATCAGGAATCTCGTTGAGGTACTGAGGTACGAGCGGCGTCTGGAGATCCACCAAGTCTGTACAGTCGTCTGCATCCTGTCTACAGATCTCCCGGTAGGTGTCTGACGGGATTCCGGGAGGGACCTCACCGTTGTTATTGGTAACATAGAGGTCAATTGCTTCGTAAATTTGGTCCAGTTCTCGTTCTCTCTCTACATTTCGAGCAGATGCAAGTTGAGCTCCTGGGTTGATTGCCACAATTGAAATAGCCGAGATCAGCCCGATCAGTGAGACTGCGATTAACAGTTCTAAAAGTGTAACACCGCGCTTGAACATATTAGTCTTTGGTTACTACTACTTTGAAGTCCACCATCGATCCTCCCTTTTCATAGACAATGATTGGGTTTACGTCGATTTCTTGAATCTCTGGAAATGAGATTGCAAACAAATTAAGCTGGAAGATTGTATCTACAACAAATTGAATATCATAGGTTGTGCCTCGGGCACCATCCAGGATCTGATAGAGTTTGGTTTCTTTGAGCGCTTTCAAGATATATGGCTTGGTGATTGGCATCGAGGCAAAGGCAAAGTCATCTAAAATCTCGGCATAAATTCCCCCAAGTCCGACAACCAGGAAGAGTCCCATCTCGGGATCTCGTTTGATTCCTACGAAAACTTCTACTCCCTTGGAGGCTTGTTCCTGGAGGATTACGTCTTCTTTTTTGTGATCTTTCCAAAACTTCACGGCTTCTGTCTCAGTCATGATTCCGACTTTGACTCCTCCGCTGTCTGATCGGTGCAGAACATCACCTGAGACAACTTTCATCACACACGGTGCTCCAAGTTTTTTGAAGGCTTTTTTCACCTGAGCCTCGGTTGAGACGTGCTGAAAGGCTGGAAGGGGAAGGTCAAATTCTTTGGAGATGAGAGCTAGTGTTTCAAAATCCACTCCTGCAGTTGTTACCGCTTGAAGTTTCTTCTGGATTTTGGTGATGCTTGATTTTTTGACATATACTGTTGGTTTGGCCCAGAGTTTGGCGTTTTTGGTCGTTCGTTTGAACTGATAGAGCTTTCCGAGAGCATTCAAGGCCCGTTCTGGAGATTCGTACCAGGCAAGATTATGCTTTCGGAACGTTTCACGGGCAGGTTCGATATGCGATCCGCCAATAAATACCGGGACAATAACTTTGTGTGAGAAGTCTTGCTGGAGTTCTACAATTCCGCGAGCAATTTCGTCTACCGGGGTCATAACTTGCGGGGTAAGAAGTACCAACAACGATCCAACATGCTTTTCGGAGAGCATACTCAGCATAGATTGTTGATAGCGATCCCAGGCAGCATCACCCAAAACATCTACGGGATTTTCAACAGCTGCAGCTTCGGGAAGGAATGATCGGAGGTCTTGGATGGTTTTCTTTTGGAGTTTGGATAACTCTACCTGCTGGTCTTCTGCAGCATCTACCGAAAGTACTCCCACTCCTCCGGCATTGGTTACCACTCCGACATCATAACGGGAAATTGTTTGATACCGTTCAAACAAGGTCAGCACATCGAAGAACTCTTCAAATCCTGTTACTTCGATTGCTCCAGCTTCTGAGAGTAATGTGGACACCAGTTGTGATTCACCGGCGATTGATCCGGTGTGCGAGGCGATGGCTTCTTGAGCTTGCTTGGAACGTCCGGCTTTTAGGACTACCACCGGTTTTTTACTTCGTTTGATAGCTTTGATAAATTCAACTGGTTCTGCAATTCCCTCCAAGTACAGGGCAATCACGTTGGTTTTTTCATCTTTTGCAAGATAGGCAAGCATTTCTGCTTCGGACAAGTCACTTTTGTTCCCTACACTTAAGATTTTGTTAAATCCAAAGCCCGATTCATCTGCTCGATCCATAAAGGAACTGATGAGAGCCCCTGACTGAGAGATCAGTGACACTGATCCTGACCGGACCGCCGGAATAGCAAAGGATCCATTGTAGCCAAGCTTATCTGCATCAGTATTAATCACACCGAGGCAGTTTGGCCCTACTAGTCGAATCCGGTATCGATCAGCTACGGCTTTGAGTTCCTGCTCTCGCTTGGCACCATCTTCGTCCATTTCTTTGAATCCGGCTGAAATAATGACGGCGTATTTGGTATTTTTCTTGCCGAGTTCTTCAATTGCTTGGACGACATAGGCTGCCGGGATGGCAATAATAGCAACATCGAGCTGAGCTGGGAGATCTTTGGTATCTTTGAAGCATGGGATTCCATGGATTGAACGTTCGTTTCGGTTGACCAGAAATAACTCTCCCCCGTAATTGCTGGACAAAATATTTTCCAATATCCGTGCACCAACTTTGGTCACGTTCTTGGAAGCTCCAATCAGGGCAATACTTCGAGGGTAGAGTAACTCTTTCATAGGTTAGGTAAGCTCAATAATTTGATCATCAGTGGGAACTATGGCGTTCATCGAAAGCTCAGATTTTGCTCGGTCAGCCAGTGCTTGGGAAGCTTCCGAGTCTCCCTGAACCACGAATACTTGTTTGACGTTTTTGATCTGAGACAGCCAGTCGATCAACATATTCTGATCAGCATGGGCTGAGTATCCGCCAACGCTCCGCCGCTCAATATTGTTTTCCACTTCTCGTCCATGAATATAGACCGGGCTTTGACCATCTTGAATTTTACGTCCAAGGCTATTGGGAGCCTGGTATCCTACAAACAGAATCATGTTGTTAGGATCAGACAAGTACCGCTCCTCATGGTATAAGATTCGCCCACCAGTTGACATTCCCGATCCAGCCATAATCATCTTGGGGCTCGGAGCAGTGTTAATCTTCATGGATTCTTCCCGGCCGGTGGTCATGGTAAAGAATGGAAAATCAAAGACATCATCAGTCTTGGCGAGCTTCTTTGCCTCTTCGTTGTAGTACTGAGGGTATCGTTTATGAATTTCGGTTGCCTTGATAGCTAGGGGTGAGTCAAGATAAACATCGATCTTTCCAACTCGTCCAAGCTTTTTCCCTTCTCCTGAGTGATTTTCGACAATATCATTCAGCTCAAACAAAATATCCTGCGTTCGCTCAATCGAAAACATTGGCACAATCAAAACTCCGTTGCGATCAATGATATCTTTGACTGCTTGTCGTAAAATAGCTTTTCGATCGTCGTTTTGCTCGTGAATTCGATCCCCGTAACACGACTCGACGAGTACATAGTCAGCTTCTTCGATGTAGTCATATTTTTTGAGAAGTACCGATGGGACATTTCCCATGTCTCCAGAAAAGACCATCTTAATTCGCTTTCCAGTATCATGATCAAGCACCCAAACTTCAGTGATTGCTGATCCCAAAATATGCCCGGCATCCTGAAATCGGAACGAAATGTCTGGACCGAGCTCAACCAGTTCTTGGTATTCTTTGACCCGCCATTGCTTGACAGCTTTATTCACGTCCTCTTCCCCAAAGAGTGGCGGAGTGTCTTGGTCATGCTCCATAATCGAAACTGTGTCCATCAAGGAGACTTCGGCAAACTCTTTGGTTGGTTTGGTGGAATAAATTTCACCCTCAAATCCGTCTTTGACCAACTTAGGAATCCGTCCAATGTGATCAATATGAGTATGAGTAGCAATCATAAAGTCGACTTCCACTGGCTTATAGGGGAACGGCTCGTAGTTAATCTCATCTGCTTCCCGACTTCCCTGCACCAATCCACAATCTACGACAAACTTGACCTTGCCGTTATCTATCAAGTAATTTGCTCCTGTGACAGACTCTGCGCCTCCGCAAAACTGAATCATTACCATGTATTTTCTATTTTAGGTTTGATTTTATTGTATCACACTGGGGAGCGATTTTGAAAAAGTGGGTAACATGAACAATATAACAACCTCTGTCATCCCCGGCTTGATCGGGGATCTCGTGATGGCAACACTCCTACCTTCGGCAGGTAAAGAGGTTGCCGCTATAACACTGTCATTCTGAACTTTTAACGACCGAAGGTGGTTGTTTCAGAATCTTTCAAATGGAACCGCAAGGGTTCCGCTACAAAACTATATGTCCCTGATTCAAACCGATTGGGTGGACGTTTGAGGAAAACGTATTTGTCTGAGCAATACAGGTTTGAATTTAATACCTCTCGGTCTAATGAAAAAGATTCCGGCTCGGTGGCCGGAATGACAGTTAGGAACGGATTACTTCAACACTCTCTGGGCTGTTGCTTTGAGATTTTCAAACACTTGGTCGGAGTTCATGATGTCTTCAAGACTCATCCACGCCCATTGAGCATCTGGATATTCTGGGCGAATGTCTTGTTTGGGAATCTCTACTACATACATGCAGTCCAGATGATAGTGTTCTGGCTGGTCTTTGTGGGGTGTAATTTTTTGTTCTTGGATAAAATCTGGAATTGGAAACATGCGAACAACATCGTCGATCACTTCGGTCTCTTTGACGGTCGAGATATCGATTCCGGTTTCTTCTTTACACTCTCGGACTGCTGCTTCCCACGGTCCTTCGAACCACTCTTGGTGTCCTCCTGGTTGCAGCCAGACGCCAAGTTTTTTATGTAAAATCAAGAGCATTTCAGAGCGGTCAGGAGTGACCAAAAATACGGAAGCGGTTGGGTGTTTTTCTCCTTCTCGGACAGTGGTAGAGAGCATGTCGGTATTGGTTATTAATAAGCTTTAGGACTTTGTCATTCCCAACTCAATTGGGAATCCTGTTCATATGTCACGAGATTCCCGATCGGGGTCGGGAATGACGAGACTACTCTCTAGTCTACCACGAATTCCATATGCTAGACTAGAAGAAATAATCTTACTTTCATGAACTATCCTATCGTGCTTGCCTCGGGCTCTCCTCGGCGCAAAGAACTCTTAGAACAAATTGGGCTTGAGTTTACCATTCATCCAAGTCCCTACGAGGAAGATATGAGCATGGACCTCTCCCCTGCTGAACTCGCCCAAACCCTCGGGTTTGAGAAAGGAAAAGCCGTCCAAGCACTCTACCCAGATGACCATATTATTATCTCAGCTGATACCGTCGTTGCCCATGGTGATCAGGTTTTTGGGAAACCCAAGTCAGAGCAAGAAGCTTTTGACATGCTCACGACTCTGTCTGGGTCAACCCACCAGGTAATTACAGGTTTTAGTATTCTTCATACTGCCAGTGGCACAGAGATTTCTGAGGCAGATGTGAATGACATTCACTTTTATGACATGTCAGAAGAGGAAATCTGGGAATATATTCAAACCGGAGACCCGATGGACAAAGCCGGAGCCTACGGAGTCCAAGGATTTGCAGCTCGATTTGTCAAAGGCCTGGAGGGAGATTATAACAGTATTGTCGGAATCCCCGCCGGGAAAGTATTTCAATATTTGAAACA
>CAJXTH010000054.1 GCA_913060955.1 uncultured bacterium
ATAACTATAACTTCGACTTCAGCGGATTGCCATGTTATGACTTTGCGATTGCGCAGTCATTGTTTACTCATTTGACTTTGACCGATATTGCAATTTGTTTTAAGAGTGCTTTTTCTTTTGGCAAAGATGGGAGCAGATTTTATTTTACATTTTTTGAGGGTGACTCGAGTCTCAATCCTAGGTTAGCGTCTCACGCAAATATTAATTGGTGTTATTCCTTTGAGGAGCTCCAGACTATGGGAGAGGCTGCGGGGTTTAGCGTTGAGTACATAGGTGACTGGGGGCATGAGAGAAACCAAATGATGGCTGTGGCAAAAATTAATAGCAGAACGAAATCCGCTGCTAAATCCATGAAGTACCGGGATAGTTAACCTGCTTTTCTAGATCTCTGGGAAACCAGGAAACTGGATACGAAAAGTAGGTCTTCGGCTGTCAATGATAGCTTAGAAGCATTTCAATTAGCGCGCTATAATATGCTTAAATACTAGCTTGAAGATGTGCTGGCAGATAAAAAAAATTTAAAATAATCGCTGTACACTTCAGCACTTTTCGACCCAAAGGAGTTTTAATGCCGTTATATCGTATTGCGGGAAAATTGGTCATGTTTATTCATGTCCCGAAGACAGGGGGGACTACAATCGAGAATGTACTTTCAAGCCTTGGCCCTCAGGCGCTTTTTCTGAAACAGCTTAAACCAGGGCTGGAGGTCACGCCGCAGCACTTTGATGCGGACTTAATCAAAAAACTAGTCCCGCACGAATTTGTAGATTTTTCTTTTCTTATAGTCCGGCATCCAGTAGACCGTCTTGTTAGTGAGTTCTTTTATAGGCATACATTATCTTGTGATCCGCATGTGAGGACACACAGATTACGGATTTCCAGGCGCTTTTCGACTCTTGATTCATTAGAAATTTCAAGATATTTCTCGAAATGGACTCGCGCTTCGTTCAAACGTTATTTGGGAAATCCGATGGCGTCTGACAATCATTTTAGACCACAGAAAGATTTTTCAAGAATGGTATAGGGATCATTTCACAGACACAAGTCTTATTGTTTGTGAACAATTTGAACTACTCTTTTCGGATTCGATTACACCCGAATAATTACGTCCCTCATAAATTGACACTACCGCTTAATTTTGCTAAATTTTGAGTATTGATACTCCTTTAATCGAGACATCTTTCTTTGTCACCTTCTCTCCTGAATCTGAGGAGACCGTCGATGGAAAAAAACTAATGCAGTTATCATGAGCAACAATGCCCCAAAATCAAATGTAGCCCTGCGAGAAGAAGAAGTCTTAGCGTTTTGGGAGCAAAATAACATTTTCCAAAAGTCTCTCGAAAAAGATTTCCCCAACGGAAGCTTTACCTTTAACGATGGTCCGCCATTTGCGACCGGAACCCCTCACTATGGACATCTTTTGCAAAGTGGTCTGAAAGACTCTATCTTGCGGTACAAAACCATGAACAACTACCGCGTGGATCGAAGCTGGGGATGGGATTGTCACGGACTGCCAATTGAAAACATTGTTGAAAAGGAACTGGGAACCAAAAGCAAAAAAGACGTTGAAGAGCTGGGAGTGAAAAAATTCAACGATCTGTGTCGAGAAAAAATCTTCACCTACGTTGATCATTGGAAAGAATTCATCCCCCGATTTGGGCGATGGGCAGATATGGAACACCCTCACACCACCATGGACACTCAGTACATGGAAAGCGAATGGTGGGCATTCAAAGAGCTTTACGACAAAGGTCTTGTCTACGAAGACTACCGATCTATGCACGTCTGTCCGCGTTGTGCCACTACCCTGGCTCAATCTGAGGTCTCCGATGGCTACAAAATGATCAAAGACTGGTCAGTAACCGTTAAGTTCCCGCTCAAAAACGATCCAAATACTTCCCTACTGGCTTGGACAACTACCCCCTGGACGCTTCCGGGAAATGTAGCAATTGCAGTCGGACCAGATGTTGTCTATGCAACCGTTGAGGCTGATGACCAGAAGTATATCGTTGCCAAAGGCTTGGTAGAAAAAGTCTTTGAAAACAAAGATTACACTGTCATTTCTGAACAAAAAGGAACCGAACTTGTTGGTCTAGAATACATTCCTCCGTTTGATTCGTACCTGGGAGAAACCAGCATGAAGAATTATGAAAATGCCTGGAAAGTCTATGCAGCAGATTTTGTAACCGACGAGGATGGAACAGGAATTGCTCACGAAGCTCCGGCCTTTGGAGCTGAAGATATGGAACTTGCTCAAGAAGTAAACCTTCCGTTGATTCACCATGTGGAAATGACCGGAATCATTAAAGAGCAGGTCAAGGAACTTGCCGGACGAGCAGTCAAGCCAAAAGATGATGTAATGGCCACCGATGTTGAGGTGATCAAATATCTTGCCGGAAAAGAAACCCTGTTTGCCAAGGAAAAGTACGAGCACTCCTATCCTCACTGTTGGCGATGTGATACTCCTCTGATCAACTACGCAACCAGTTCGTGGTTTGTAGCTGTGGAAAAAATCAAAGACACCTTGCTTGAGACCGCCAAAGATATCTCTTGGACCCCAGCCCACTCCAAAGAAGGACGATGGGGAGAATGGCTCAAGGGAGCCCGAGACTGGGGAATCAGCCGACAGCGATTCTGGGCAAACACCATCCCCGTTTGGAAATGTGAGAAGGATACTTGTAATGAAGAACGAGTCTTTGGATCAATCGCAGAACTCAATGAGGCCAGTGGAACCACGGTAACCGACCTTCATAAAGACGTCGTAGACGATGTAACCGTGCCATGTTCTTGTGGAGGTGACATGCACCGAGTATCTGACGTACTCGATACCTGGTTTGATTCTGGATCCGTGCCATTTGCTACCAAACACTATCCATTTGAGAACAAAGAAGAGACTGAACAGCGAATGCCCGTGGACTTCATCGTTGAAGCACAAGATCAGATTTCCAAGTGGTTTTACTACCAGCACGTACTGACGGGAGCCCTCTTTGAAAAACCCGCGTTCCAAAACGTTCTCACCAGTGGAATGGTTCTGGCCGAAGATGGAAAGAAGATGTCAAAAAGCCTCAAAAACTATCCCGACCCTCAGATTCTGATCGACGAACGAGGGGCTGATGCAGTTCGACTCTATATTCTTTCTAGCCCAGCAGTGAAGATGGAAAGCATGAGCTTCAGTGAAGCCGATGTGGTCAAGATCGTGGCCAAAGTCATCGGACGATTTGTAAACTCCTACACCCTGTATGCCATGCATAAAGACGATCTCGAGCATACCCACTCAACAGATAGCGAGAATGTTCTGGACCAATGGATTATCCAGGAATTCCGACGCGTCCACTCTGAGGTAACCAAAGCGATGAATAGCTACGAGATCGACAAAGCCGTTCGAAATACCATGGAATTCATGAACGACTTCTCCACGTGGTACGTGCGACGATCCCGAGACCGATACAAAGGAGACGACCTGGCTGATAAAAAAGCTGCCCTTGAGACCACCCAATGGATTTTGCGAAGCTACGCCAAGCTGATCGCACCATTTGCACCATTCATCGCTGAGTGGATGTGGCAAAACATCAAGACAGCTGACGACCAAGAATCTGTCCACTTGGCTACTTGGGATGCCGTAGTAGAACCAGATCGAACCATCCTCGATACCATGAAGCGAACCCGAGAGATCGTTTCACTGGCACTTGATCTTCGAACAGAAGCCAAAATCAAAGTCCGACAACCACTCCAGACTCTTACAATTGGACCGGATTTGAAGCTCAGTGACTCAGGATACATGGATCTGATCCAAGAAGAAGTAAACGTCAAATCTGTTCAGTACGACGAAAATCTAACCGAACCACTCGTACTCGATACCGAGATCACACCAGAACTTCAGGAAGAAGGAGACGTCCGAGAACTGATCCGAACCATCCAGTCTCTGCGAAAGAAAGCCAACTTCTCACCAAAAGATCGAGCCGTACTCACCTACAGTGGAGACCCAGCATTCCTCGAAAAACACTGGGAAGAAATTAGCGCCCCAACAGGCCTTTCTCGATTCGTCCCAGGAGAAACCACTTCTGTAGAAAAAGAAGACTAGTCACCCAAGCAAAAAGAGCGTCATACACCTCTGTATCCGCTCTTTTTCTTTTCTTCGATACACATTTTTCCTACTCAAGCTTGATAGAATTTGATACCATTAGAGAGAATAGAACAGAAAAGTTAATAAACCTCAGACATGAATACTCAACAACTAGAACGAATCCATACTGGAAAAGGATTTATCGCTGCCTTAGATCAGAGTGGTGGAAGCACCCCCAAAGCTTTGGCTTCCTATGGAGTTTCAGAGGATACTTATGATTCTGAGGATCGGATGTTTGAGCTAGTGCATGAAATGCGATCTCGAATTATTACCAGTCCAGAGTTTACCAGTGAGCGGGTACTTGGAGCGATCCTTTTTGAGAAGACAATGGATAGCATGATTGATGGGAAATACACAGCTGACTATCTCTGGGAGGAAAAAGGTGTTGTACCGTTTCTCAAAGTAGACAAAGGGCTTGCTGATGTTGAGAACGGTGTTCAACCCATGAAACCAATGCCGGAACTAGACAAACTTCTCGATCGGGCGGTTGAGCGAAATATCTTTGGGACAAAAATGCGATCAGTTATTAAAGAGCTGAATGAGCCCGGAATCGAAGCGATTGTGAAGCAACAATTCGAAGTCGCCCAACAAATTGCTGCAAAAGGTCTCGTGCCAATTATTGAGCCAGAAGTAGATATTCATAGCCAAGACAAAGCAGAAATTGAACGCATCCTATTAAAAAACCTCCAAGCAGAACTCCAGCGACTTCCAGAAGATACCAGAGTGATCTTCAAACTCACTCTACCGTCTGAGGCTAATCTTTACCAACCGTTGATGAATGATCCCCGCACTGTTCGTGTAGTAGCTCTTTCTGGTGGATACTCCCGAGAAGAAGCCAACGCTAAACTCACCGAGAACACTGGGATGATCGCGAGTTTTTCCCGAGCTCTCATCCAAGACCTGCGAGCACAACAATCTGATGAGGAATTTAATACAAAACTTGGATCTGCGATTGAATCAATTTATCAGGCATCCATTACCTAACACGTGCTAGACTATATATACTGAAAATTTCAGTCCCTGTGGGTCCTCTGGATCAACAGGGATTTGTTCTTGTAGGGGAACTCCGCTCAATGGGGTTCCAAACATGATGACCATCGTGCCAGGACGACATTCTTGGATAATCTTTTCCCAAGTCTTGGTAGACACTTTGGGGATCAGCCACATGTACAGAACATCAGCTTGTGAGAGATCCGCTTCAAAAAAGTCCTGACGGATAAACACAGCTTGAGATCCTCGCATGCGAGCTATAGCAGAAGCTATCCACATATGA
>CAJXTH010000055.1 GCA_913060955.1 uncultured bacterium
ACTTTGATTCTACTACTTCTACTCGATCCCAATAGATCGGTAACCGAACCATATCCCAAGATCGTTGAGATAACAAATCTTCCAAAGACTCCTCCCCGGGAATCTTGAGCTCCTCACAATATTTAATACTCCAGGTAAATCCATATTTCATATATTCAGTATATCACTTTACGGAAGTCTTAAAACCGTATACAATAGCAACAGTTTAATTCTTGAATATGCGCATCAACAAGTATCTCGCTCACGAAAACATCTGTTCTCGGCGAGAAGCGGACCGACTGATCGAGTCTGGGAAAGTATTTATTAATGGATCACCGGCTCATCTAGGTGACCAAGTGGAAGAAGGTGATCAGGTAGAGGTTAAAAACTACCACAAAGAGTATCGTCATTACGCCTACTACAAGCCCCGAGGAATCATCACTCACAGCCCCCAGGGAGACGAAAAAGATATTGCTCAGGTCACCAACCTTCCGGAGGGAGTATTTCCTCTTGGGCGACTCGACAAGGACTCACACGGCTTAATTTTGCTTACCAACGATGGGCGAATCACCAAGCAACTCCTCACTCCAGAGTCCCACACGGAAAAAGAGTATGTTGTTGAGTTTCACAAACCAGTTACTCAGCGCATGATCCAAGCATTTATCAATGGAGTTGAGCTTGATGATGGCTACACGACAAAACCCTGTAGTGCCAAAAAACTTGACGACTACACCCTCCGATTGATCCTCACCGAAGGGAAAAACCGCCAAATCCGAAGAATGGCAGAGACACTAGGATATCAAGTTCTTGACCTGATGCGAGTTCGCGTTGGACATGTTTCGCTTGAGGATCTCGATCTCCGACCCGGAGACATCAAACGGATTAAGTCTATTCTGTAATGAGTTGTACAATTTGTTCTGCAACTTGAGCATACGAACGAGTCGGCACTTCGATCACTCGAGTGTCGACTTTTTGTTCTGACCACGTACCAAGGTCAAGGATCTGTTGTTGCCACTTTCGGAAGTAATCAATTCGTTCTGTATCTGTTGCCCCGAGGGAATTCCAATACTCTCTCCAGTAATCATTACGATAATCAAGAGTTGTTACGAGTCGTGGTTCAAACTCATGCTCCGGAATAGTAAGAATAACCTGCTCGGCATTCAATTCTGATAACCGATCTATCAAGCCGGTATACTCTTCTTTGGCATGACCTTGATTGATTACATGGGTCATCCAAGATCGTTCCCAAATCACCCACAGATCAACCCTGTGCATTCGATCCGCAAACTTAGAAGTCCGCAAGGGGGCTTCCATTTGATCAATCAGATCCAAATACATCAGCAGATGCTCTTGAATCTGATCAGCAGGAAAAGCATCATCTTCAAAGATTCTTTCAACAATATGTTCAGTCAAAAATATGGTTGTATGCTGGTGAGGAACGCTCCCCAATTGTTTCCGAACCTCAGCAAGCACCGTTGACTTTCCTACGGCAGAGACGCCATCGACACAGACTAACTTCATAGTATCCTATCGTTTACGACTAATATACCCAAGAACCGACATACCGGCCAAGAATACCAGTGCCCAAGGAATTGTAGCAAAGTACCAGGTGGCCTCAGTATCTTCTGACGGTTCTTCTTCCACTTCTTGGCTGTCTGAATTATTTGGTTGAGGAGAAAGTTGGCTACCCTGTTCTTCCTGAATTTCGGTGTTTGAGGTATCTTCCGACTCTGATTCTAGTTCACTGACTTCTGTACCATTTGCCGATATGTTTTGGGCTTGTGGAGTAACTGAGATTGGAGATATCGTACCATCATCCGGTGACTCTGACTGTGATTCCTGAGGGTCTGGCTGGGACTGCTCTGGTTCCTCGGACTCTTCTTCAGAATCATTTTCAGATTCATCGGGAACCGTTGCTGCGAGCGTACTAAAGGTCCAGGTAATGGTATCAGAGATTCCGGCAAAATACGGACCTTGGTTAGCTCGGATTGCTGTACCATCAATTTGGACGTAATATTCTGTTCCAGCAGCCAGATCAGACAGAGGATTAATAGTAATAGTAGAGGTTCCATTCCCCGTAATTTGCGGACCACCTGCCACGTCTATTTCTTCGATCAAGGTATTGTCAGAGGACCGATATATTCGGATAGTACCGCTTGACGCTCCCGATGGTTTGTTAAAGGTCATCACAAGGTTCGCAGTTGGGTCTACTCCAGTTGCTCCGTTTGCAGGACTCAACCCTGTTACCTGAGGAGAACTAAATGTTGTAAATTCCCAAACACTCGAGTCAGCCACTCCGGGAAAATCAGTTCCGGTCAAATCACGTAACGCTCCAGAATCAACTAATACGTAATATTCTGTATTATAGTCAAGATTCGTTTCTATTCGATCCAAGGTTAAGGTTGTTGTTCCATTTCCTGAGCTTGGGGTACCGGCTACATCAATCGTATCGATCAACTGATCGTCTGACTTACGATAAATCTTGAGTGTTCCAGATTCAAACCCAACCGCTTCATTAAATGTCAGTACCAAATCTGCAAGAGGGTCTATTTCAGTTGCTCCGTTTGCGGGGGTTACTGATTGTAGAATTGGGGCGACTCCGTCGTTTGGTTCAATGGTAAAGTTCCAGTCTGTGGTAGTGGTTATTCCCGCAAAATCGTTTCCACTCAAGTCCCGTACGTACCCTTCTGGAATAGTAATGTAATACGATTCTCCGTAGGTAAGGGTCTCATCAACTCGCAGAGTTAATACTCCGGATTCGTTGGACACAACTGCATATTCATAGCCTAACGGCTCATCAATCATTGCACCAGAGCTATCTCGAAGATAGGCAAATACGCCATCTCCCTGAACCACTGGTTCGTCGAACTCAATGGTAATTTCGGTTATTCCTCGGGAGACATTGATGGCATCATCTGCTGGAGTGAGAGTCTGAATTTGAGGACCCGTCGTATCAGCAAGACAGATCTCTCCGCTATCTGACACCTCACAATCTAGATACACAATAGCAATATCTGACTGTCCGTTGATTGTTTCGTCATAGGCTCCCGCCGTTGCAATGGAGCTCGAACTATTTGTTAAAAGTCCAACAATAACGTTCTCCCCTGCATCAAGTGCAATCGAGTATCCATTGTCGTTAAATGGTCCACTAATTACCGATGAGCGCACAATCTCCGTCAAATCAGAGGAAAGTTGCGTTGCAAATGATGAGTTGTTTGCAAAGGTTGTTTGATACGCATCGTCAGATACTGGGAATGAATCAGATAAATTCGTTCCTGTCGTCCAGATAGAACCGTCTGATGCAAGTTCGACATCACGGACCACTACTGAATCAACCCCAGAAGAACCTCCCAAGTAGGTTGATGCCATCAGTGTCGAAAGGTCGTTTGAAAAGCGAGAAACAACACCATCAGTTCCATTGGGTGAAGTTTTAAATACCCCCGCCGTTGTCGGATAATTAACGGAGGTTGGAGTTTCCGAATACCCGGCAACGATCACGTTTTGATCGGCATCCAGTTCCAGTGCCAATCCTTCGTCGGAATTATCCCCTCCGATATATGTAGCTGATACCAGTGTTCCCAGATCGCTGGAAAACTTAGCAACATACGTATCGGTAACTCCATTAAAGGTCTCATCGTAGGCACCAGTAGTGACAGGGAGTCCCGAAGGAGCTTCTCCAGTAATAAATACATTATCGCTGGCATCTACCACTATATCCTCTACTGTATCTGTCCCGTTTGTTCCAAAGAACGTTCCGGCCTCAATAGTTTGTAAATCACTGGAAAGTTTAACGACTACTGCATCCTGACTCCCATAATCTGACTGACTATATCCGGTCCCCCCCAATGGGAACAAATAATCAGAATTTGATTTAATAACAGCGTATATTGAAGACTCATCAGAATTCAAAGCAAGCCCGGTTACCTCGTCTGAAGAAAACCCACCCGCAAATGTCGAAGCTTCTAGAGTACTCAGATCACTTGAAAACTTTGAAACGAACGCTTCCCAGCCACTATGATCAGTATCATAAACACCAGCTGTAGTAGGAAACGAACTTGAAAATGTTTCTCCTCCAATATAAATTGAGCCACTTGAATCAATCACCAATCCTCCGGTGGAATATTCGTTTGAGCTACTTCCAATGAAACTAATGGCCGTCATTGCAAGATCTTGATCGAATTTAGCGACAAATACATCGAGCCCTCCGTTATATGAGTCATACCCTGGCGTAGGAGTGTCTGCCGGATTTCCAAATACGGTTCCGGTAACCACAACTTCTCCAGCATCATTCACCTGGATAGACTGACTATAAATCAGATCGGTAAGCCCTGACCCAATATAGGTTCCCGCAAGCAACGGATCAACAATCAGTTCATAGTTTGGATTATAGTCACCCAGTACAAATCCGTAGTGAGACCCCATAATCTCATAGGAAACTTCCACATCTACTCGCTTTCCGTTAATATCTTGCCAGGCAACTGGAGCGGTCATCTGGTAGTCTCCGTTTGGTTGGGAAATCACCAAGTTTCCGGACTCGTCCAGGCTCAGAGATCCGTCTGAAACTTCAAATCGGGCTAGTTCGGGACGAGACCCAGGGGAAACATACAGAAACTTTTCGACAGAGTCTTTCTTCGGAATAACTTCTACATCAATACCCTCCCAGACCTCTTCATACCAAACTGAGCCAAAGGTTTTCAAATTACTCTTCCACTCTTCTGGGTTGTTTCCATAAAACGTGTTTACCTCGGTAGAAGAGTCTCCCCGAGCTGTAAGGCCCGCAGTATTTCCCCCCACCATTGTTTCTTGAAATGAAACAGCTGAGTCATCTTTTCCTTGGAGCTGATAGGTAATTCCAGAATCATCAGCAATAACGGAGCCAGAAAAGACACTCATGAAATAAGATCCCTCTTCTTGCTCGACAACAGGTAAAGAAATTTTAGCCAAAGCAGACTGTACATGAGCCTGGGGAGAAATCAGGGGAGCCCCCCCTTTGAGACTAGCCAGAGCCAATCCGGCCAGAATTGCGAGACTAACCGTTGAAACTTTTATGATGTTCGAGGTTACGTTCCCAGGATTCATAGGATCATTTTGTATTTATTTTGGATACTGTTATTGTATCACATTACTTCTTCCGTGAAAGATACCCCAAGGCTCCCATGGCTGCTAAGAAAATAACAGCAAACGAGATTCCCGTGATATACCAAATCGAATTCTCTTCTTCCTCGGTAGGATTTGTATCAGAAGTTGAGTCGAGACCTGTAGATGATTGTTCTGATTGAACCGAGGAATCCTCCGGAAGCTGGATCTCAGGTTTCGGAGACTCATTAACAGGGTCTT
>CAJXTH010000056.1 GCA_913060955.1 uncultured bacterium
AATTTATTAACGGAGTGTTAGGCGGACTTTTCAAAGAACTCGATCAACCGAAAGAACAGTAGAATAATAGACCATGGACCAAACAAAAATCACAGAATTTGAACAGAAAATTGGATATACATTTACCAATCAAGATTACCTGCGGGAAGCACTGACTCACCGATCGTTTTTGAATGAAAATCCAGACTTCGAGTTGCCGCATAATGAACGACTCGAGTTCCTTGGTGATGCCGTGTTAGAGTTAGCTGTTACAGAGTATTTGTATCAAGAGTACCCAGATACAGCGGAAGGAGTTCTCACAAGTTACCGGGCTGCTTTGGTTCGGGGAGCCCACTTGGCTGAGGTCGCGAAACGATTTGAATTGGAAGAGTTTCTGCAGATGTCTCGAGGAGAAGAAAACGACAAAGCTTCCAAGGCCTATATTACTGCCAATGCTGTGGAATCCTTAATTGCGGCTATTTATCTTGATGCTAGCCTAGAACAAGCGGTACAGTTTGTTTTTCGGTTTATTATTCCTGATTTGCAGGATATTATCGAAAACAAGTCGTTTATTGATGCTAAAAGCTTCTTGCAAGAAAAAATTCAGGAACGAAACAGTGTTACTCCATCTTACCGAGTGATTAACGATTGGGGGCCAGATCATGATAAAACATTTGAAGTGGCTGTATTTGCAGGAAATGAGGAACTTGCCAAAGGTGTGGGACCATCCAAGCAAAAAGCAGAACAAGAAGCAGCCAAAAAAGCTATCGATTTACTCAATCTTTTATAACAACTCGTACATGCATATTGGATATGACATTGACGGAGTGCTCACCAAACGAGATGCAACCCATCTGTCACTTCGAGGAGCTCGATTCATAGCAGCAATAGCAATCAAATTTTTCCCAAGACTTGTCCGTCGATGGACGTTATCCCAACCATTACAAGAAGATATCGAGGTGGCCCGAGAGTTTGCCAAACATCACACTATTTCAATTATTACGGCACGACCTCAAGAGTTTCATGCATATACCGAACAATGGCTGAAACATATTGCCAAAATCGATTATGATCATTTGTATTGCGTAGGATTAGAGTCTGGCTTCGGCCAAAGAAAACTTGAAATTGCCCGCAAGGTCGGCATCGATGTATTTTTAGATGACACAGAAGAAACTATTGAAACCTTTCGCGCAGCAAATGTCGATGCACGATTGTTTACAACCTGGAAAGATATTGAACAAACCTTGATTGAATCCTAGGTTGTTATTAGAATGACAACTCAAAAAAATATTGCTATACTACTAGCAAGTGATATACAAAAACAGCTATGAATATTTGGCAAGCGTTGGTGATTGGATTGTTGCAGGGAGTGACTGAGATTTTGCCTATTTCGAGTACTGCCCATTTAGTGCTTGCTCCGCATGTCCTTGGTATCCAAGAACAACCAGGAATTGCCTTTGATGTGGTGATGAACTTTGGGTCGTGGGTAGCAATCATGATCTACTTTCGAGATGTTTGGCTGGATATCGTTGTTGGAACACTGAACTTCTGTAAAATTTCGGTATCAAACTATTTGAACCATCCTGGACGAGAAGCGCTGAAACAACGTACGCCACTTTTTCACGATATGACGGTTCCGTACGAAAAAAACGAGTTTTACCAGGAGTCAAAACGTCAGGCATACCTTGCCTTTGATTTGGTTGTAGCTACCGTTCCTGCCCTTATTGCAGCCTTTTTCTTTGAAGATTGGATTGAAACGTATGCTCGACAGCCTCAGGTGATTGCTGGAGCGTTAATTATCGGAGCAGTGCTTCTTTGGTTATCTGATATTATCGGTAAAAAACATACCGAAATTAATCATATTTCTTTTGTACAGTCAATTCTAATTGGAATTGGACAGATGTTTGCCCTGATTCCTGGATTCTCTCGATCAGGATCTACGATTACAGCCGCTCGATTTTCTGGAGTCGCCCGAAAGGATGCAGCAACCTTTGCCTTTCTGCTGGGAGCTCCAATTATTTTGATTGCCACTGTAGTAAAACTACCGGAGTTTTTTGCTGTGTATCAATTATCTATTCCGAGCATTGTGGCCTTTGTCTCAGCAATTATTGGAACATATATTACGATTCACTATTTCTTCCAATTTATCCAGAAACAATCATATCTCATTTTTGTAATCTATAGAATTCTTCTTGGTCTTACTATTTTTTGGCTAATTTTTGAAGTATCAGGTTAAGAATACGATTATGAATAAAATGCTTGCCCTCAATTGGAAAATGAATCCAACCTCTGTTGCCGAAGTGGAAAAACTTATGCAGGCGATGAAAGTTGCTTTAGCACAAATCCGAACTGGAGATGTTGTAGTCTTCCCGCCAGCTATGTATCTTGACCTCATAACCCGAATCAAAGAATCAGAGCAAATTTATCTTGAGTTGGGGGTACAAGATGTGGCAATTGCCGAAAAAGGAGCTTATACCAGTCAAATTTCGGCCAATATGGCTGCTGGATTGGGGTTGCAGTATGCGTTAGTCGGCCACTCAGAAACTCATCAGTATCTGGGAGTAACGGATGCTTCTGTTGGGCAAAAAGTTTTGCAAGTGTTGCAATCTGGGATCAATCCTATGATTTGTATCGGATACCAAGAAGACACGTCTTCCCAAGAGATTGACTATGACATGCTCAAATCTCAACTTCAACAAGCTTTGGAACCAAGCAAGGATTTAATCACCAATCAGGATATCTGTATTGCATATGAGCCAGTCTGGGCAATTGGAACGGGAGTAACTCCATCTCCAGAGACTATTGAAACAGTGATTATTTTTCTGAAACGAACGGTACAAGAGATATTGGGAGCAAAGACAGCAGAGAATGTTCGATTCTTGTACGGGGGAAGTGTGAACTCCGGAAACATTGAAGAATTTAATGCACTTCCTGAGTTAGATGGATTTTTGATTGGAGGAGCATCTTTGAAGCCGGAAGAGCTTCCGAAATTAGCTCAAGTAGTTGTTTAGGGATATGGACCGACTACAGCAAATCTGGAAAGAGTGGTATATCCAAAAGATTTTGGGGATATGGTTGGTTTGGATGCTTGGGGTGTTTCTTGTATCGGCTCTTATCATTGACCGAATTCCGTTGTCCGAGTCATATTCTTTGACCGGATTTTCTGAGGCCTTATCTGTTTGGACAAACTGGGATGGGAATAATTATATCGTCATTGCCCGAGAAGGGTACCCGAATGGGCCTGAGTCATTGTATGCTTTTTTCCCACTTCTGCCGTGGTTGATCCGAATCGTCCAGGCGTTTCCTGGTATTTCCTATCCCTTTGCCGGTATGATTGTTTCTCGACTGGCTCTTTTGGGAGCCTTGGTGTATCTTGTCAAATTAGTAGAGGATCAGTGGGGAAGTAGGGTTGCGTTTCGTTCTGCCTGGTATCTTTTGGTGTTCCCGACTGCCTTCTTTTATTTTGCGGTATATACAGAAAGTTTGTTTTTGTTCACAACGCTAGCTGCCTGGTACTATTCAAGTAAGCAAAACTGGGTCTTGGCCGCGATATTTGGGTTTTTTGCACCGTTGACTCGTTTGGTGGGAATACTCGTTGCAGGTGTCATTGGGTGGCAATATATGAGTTCTATTCAATGGAAGGTTTCTCGTATCCGATGGCCGATTGTAGCTGCTTTTGTTCCCTTTTTGGGACTTGCTGTCTATTCTTTTCAAACTTGGATTCAGGCCGATAATCCACTCTTGTTTTTGGAAGTCCAAAAGTACTGGGCCGAGATTCATGGCCGCGGTGGATATCATAATCCCTTGGTAATCTTGGGGAGGGAAGTCTGGAGAGTGCTAAGAGAACTTCCTACTCGAGGAATGTATGCAATTGGAAACCTAGACCTATGGTTTAGTCTGGTACCATTTATAGTACTGATCTGGGCTAGTATGAAAAAATCACTCCCTTGGGTATTCCTGATTTGGTCGTGGCTGGTATGGGTAATTCCTATTATTTCTGGATCACTTGTTAGTATGCCGCGATATGTAGCCGTACTATTTCCGCTGTCTATACTACTCGCCATTTGGTCAGAAGATCGACCATTTATTGAACAGACGTATCTATGGACGGCTGGACTTGTCATGGCTGTACTCCTCGTTCGATTTGTGTCAATTGGACATTGGGTCGCTTAGGGAATGAGTGAAATTTGAAGAGATGTCTCCGAGAGAGTTTCTGGAAGTCTATTTCCTGTTTGGTAACGATTCATAGTTCCAAAGTATATCCGTCCAAGAAGTATCAGTAGTAGGGTAGGAATCATCACATACTGTATTGGCTCCAAAGCCGGCTTAAATGGTCTAAAGTGGGTTTTGATACGTTGAATCAGTGGGAGAATTGTTTGATACATTTGTTCGATAACCGGTACTGTAGCCATCATTCCAATGGTAAGCACTGCCCAGGTAATCATTATCAAAGAATCTCGCCCAAAAATTTGAGAGGCAAAAAGACTGATAGATACTACCAATAGGATAGTAAAGTGAGGGGTGAAGAGTTTGAGAGAGTTTCCGCTAACTGTTTTATTCTCTCCTTTAGGAGTAACTTTGTATGATAAATTTTGACCTCGAATCACTCCTACAAAAGCAAGGAAATATATTGGCCAGGCACCAATATGAAGGAGTCGGGAAGGTATGAGAAATCCTCGTTCTATTTCTGGCCGAATATGGAATCGTTGAATCCAAAAGTTCATACCTTCAATGAACAAAATTATCGGTAAGTATGCAAATAAGAATGGATATAGTTCAATCTGGGCCATATCAATTCCGAGCCAGAAGTAGGCGAGAAGGGCTCCGATTCCCAGAATCATAACCAGACCAGTGAAGTAGTGTTGTTGTAATAAGAAGTAGTAGATAGATTGGCGAAGAGACATGGTTTTGAATAGTCCAAAGCTGTGATTTTTCAAAATATCCATACATCCGTATGCCCAGCGCATTTGCTGATTCAGATAGCTTTGCCAGTCGGTTGGGCCTTCTCCAATAGCTAGAGCTTCAGGTACGTATTCACTTTTCCACCCTTTGGCATGAAGTTTCATACCAGTCAAAAGATCTTCAGTAATGTGGGCAGAGTAGTGGTCTACAGAATCTAAGGCTTTGGTTCGGATGATATGATTGGCTCCAATAAGGGTGTTTGATCGCATTCCAGATAGTCCTCGTAACAGTGGACCATAAAATCCATAGGTTTGCTCGGCAGCACCAAGGGCAATCAGTGATTGATCAGTATTTCCGTATACTTGGGGCGTTCCTACAAAT
>CAJXTH010000057.1 GCA_913060955.1 uncultured bacterium
TTCCGTCGAATACGGTCACAGAACCATCGAGAACTCGAAGGGATCGCTCTACCTCCATAGTAAAGTCTACGTGACCGGGAGTATCGATAATGTTTACTCGGTGGTCATGCCAGAAACAGGTAGTAGCAGCTGAGGTAATGGTAATTCCTCGCTCTCGCTCCTGCTCCATCCAGTCCATGGTTGCTTCTCCCTCGTGAACCTCTCCAATCTTGTGAGAAATTCCGGTGAAGTACAAAATTCGCTCGGTAGTTGTAGTCTTACCAGCGTCAATATGGGCAATAATTCCAATGTTTCGTGTATCCTTGAGGGGGATATCTGTTCGTGCTTCTTGAGCCATACCTGATACTTATATGTTAGTAACGAATGTGTTTTGTGTGGTTTTACCGAAGGTGGTTTTTGACACACAGAGAGATTGTAGGTCATCCCAGCTGTCATTCCGGACTTGATCCGGAATCTTGTCAACCAACAGCGCTGTTGATCACGAGATCCTCAGTCAAGCTGAGGATGACAGTGGTGAAATCCTACAATCCTATCTGTATTTCAAATGCCGCGTTATCGAAGGTGAGCAAAGGCTCGGTTTGCCTCAGCCATTCGGTGAGTATCCTCTTTCTTCTTGATAACAGCTCCGGTCTTGTTAAAGGCATCTACGATCTCAGAAGCAAGCTTCTTTGCCATAGCCTGACCTTTTTTCTTTCGGGCTGAATCGAGAATCCATCGGAAGGCAAGAGAAGTTCGCCGTTCTGCTCGAACCTCTACCGGTACCTGATAGTTTGCTCCTCCAACTCGTCGAGATTTTACCTCAACCATTGGAGATACGTTTTTGATAGCTGCAGTAAAGACAGTCATCGGATCTTTTCCGGTCTCTTTCTCAACCAATTCCATTGCTCCATAAAATACATTTCGGGCAACAGTCTTCTTTCCATCAAGCATGATGTAGTTGATAAACCGTGATGCAAGAACATTCTTGTACCGTGGATCCGGCTGAATGTCTCGGGTGTAGTTTCGCTTCTTTCGTGCCATAGCGGTTCAATACTTAGTTAGACTTTGGTTTCTTGACTCCGTACTTACTTCGCTGCTGGGTTCGACCATCTACACCGGCAGTATCGAGAGTTCCTCGAACAATGTGGTATCGGACTCCAGGAAGATCTTTTACTCGACCTCCTCGGATCATTACCACGGAGTGCTCCTGAAGGTTGTGACCTTCTCCAGGAATGTAGGCTGTTACTTCTTGATCATTTGACAATCGGACTCGAGCAATCTTTCGAAGCGCTGAGTTCGGTTTCTTTGGAGTAATCGTTGTAACTTTGGTACATACTCCTCGTTTGAACGGTGAGTTAGACTCAACCGGGGCGTTCTTCAGGACATTAAAGGTTCGTCCAAGCGCTGGAGACTTGGTCTTCTTTGCAGAACTCTTTCGTCCTTTTCGAACTAATTGTTGAATTGTAGGCATAGGGTATATAATCTTGTATTACCTTCTTTTGACCTCTTCTAACACCAAAAAGAGAGGCTCGCGGTGACCTAGCACAAGTGTAGTATAGAAGCGCCGATTTGTCAAACTAGGGAAAACACCTCGACACTCCGTGCCACTCCTCTTACAAAGAGGAGAATAAAAATACACGATAGCCCAATAAATTCCCCTCTTCGTAAGAGGGGTGTCTCCTAGAGACGGGGTGTTTTCCCCTTGTCATTCTGAACTTTTAACGACCGAAGGTGGTTGTTTCAGGATCTTTGTTAACTATGTCATTCCCGACTCGATCGGGAATCTCGTGACTTCCCTACTCTGTCATTCTGAATTTATTTCAGAATCTTTGTCATCTCCAACTAGATTGGAGATCTCGTGATGGCGACACGCCTACCTTCGGCAGGTAAACGTTCCGCTACGGCCATCGTCTTACAGTTTGTAGACTAAACCAGCCATTCAAAAACCTTGACTAACTCCCCTAGCATCAGTACTATAATTATATTTGGCACTAGCCACGTCCCTCACCACCCGGTGGGGAAATCTTTTTTATTTAGATCTCAACTCACCAAAAAATCCTCGATAATTTTCCCGGTTAATTACGTGAAACTCATGTTCAGGATAACTTTCAGCAAAGTTTTTGGGTACAGACGCAGATCGCTTTGGGGAATATTTAAACTCATACGCCGTATACTTCCCATCTTTAAATTCAACAAGATCAACTTCAGCTTGATCATACGTCCGCCAAAAGTACAAATTACTGGATACATTCGAATATTCTCGCAGTTTTACCAACTCCATAACACAAAAGTTTTCCCAGAGTACTCCCTTATCTTGCCGTAACTCGACAGGACGGTGATCAGAAATAAGCTGATTTCGAATACCAAGATCCAAAAAGTATATCTTCATTTTACTTCGAATCTCTTTCCGTGGATTTCCTTTAGATAACGGCCTTAGAATTTTAATAATAAATACCTTTTCCAAGATATCTAAATACTTTTCAATCGTCACCACATGGATTCCAAGCATTTGTGAAAGCTCATTCAACGAAACCTCACTTCCCACCTGAAGTGCAAGAGCCTCCAATAACTGCTGAACCTTCTGAGACTTACGAATGAGATCATAATCCAAAATATCTTTAAAAAGATATCCTTTCACAATATCCCGGATAGTCTCCTCTGCTTGCTCTGAATTTTCTGCAGTATATACATCCGGCATCAATCCATACCGCAGAATGTCATCGATCTTACCATCAACCTGACTTGGCGATAGATCTTGCCCAATTTCAGCAATTGAAAATGGATACAAAGAAAACCACTTTGCCCTTCCTACCAACGGTTCTCCCACCTGATTTGCTAATTCAAAAGAACTACTCCCCGTAGCAATGATTTGAACATCCGGTAGGGTGTCATGCATAAATTTCAAAATCTGCCCAATATTTTCAACTTCTTGAGCTTCATCTAAAATCAATAACTTCGTTGACCCGATATAATCCTTCACCGCCTGAGCAGACTCAAGTGTCTTTTGTAGATCTCGCTTGGTTGCAATAGCTTCACAAGACTCATACCGTCCATCGTGCTCCGATAAGATTCTCTGAACAATAGTAGTCTTTCCAACCTGTCGAGGACCAAAAAGAATTAATACATACCCCTGAAATAGCCGATCTCTAATTTGATTCTCGAGAACTCTTGAAATCATAATTATATTCTTAATTATTGTAATTATACACCTTTTTTCCGCAAAGTGAAGATTTTCATACCGAATTTATTCACTATAGTGAAGATTTTAGTACTAAATTTATTCATTAGAGAAGTTTTATCCCTGTCATCCTGAACTTTTAACGACCGAAGGTGGTTGTTTCAGAATCTTGTTACCTGACTATGTCATTCCCGGCTCGATCGGGAATCTCGTAATGGCGACACAGAGGTCGCCGCTACATCTTGTCATTCTGAACTCGTTTCAGAATCTTTGTAAATGGAACCGCAAGGGTTCCGCTACGGACATCTCGTCATTCCCAATTTCCTTATTCGGAAGGTTGGGGAACCTAGGGTCCCCAAGAAAAGCGTATACGCTTTTCTAAGGAGTAGGTACCGACGATTGGGAATCTTGTACATTTCCAGTCATATAAGCAAAGATAATAAAGCCATACCACTGCACCCTCCCCAAAATCTCGCCTTAGATCGCTATTTTTGAGTGTCACTAAATATTGACAAAAATAGAGTTTTATGATAGAGTTTGGCCAGTTGATCGTAAGGTTAACTGTTATTTCACAAGTAAATCGAGGAGTTTGTAATGAAAACTATCGAAAAATTCGGCTGGGGAACCTTTCTTGGCCTAGTTGTTTCTGGATTTCTACTGAATGCTTTTCCTGTAAATGAGCGGGGTCTGTATGGATTCCATAAAATCACCCGTTACTATAAAGGGTTGAATTTTATTCCAACTATTGGACTCGTTCTAGCAGGAATTGGGCTTATGCATCTAGAGAAGCTTAACGCAGGTCAAACTGTTCTTGTTGTATCTAGATTAGGCAAACCAGATTCTGAAGATAATATTGGCCGTGGATTCAATCCCCTAATAAATGGATTTGTAACCCCACCTGAAGGAGGATTTGCAATGATATTAGATTGGGGAACCTTTCCATATCGAGACGATGTTGTTGAAGTTGATATCCAAGAAAAAACTATCCCGAACATTATGGAGGGAGATATTTTCAATATTTCAGGAGAGAACGGATTGTCTGCTGGACCCAACGTCTGGAATGTTGAGTTTGACCTGGTGGCAAAGGTTGTAGATGCCTACAAAGCTGTTTACGTACATACTGGCGAGGAAGATCTTTTTAACAAAGTAATTCCAGATGGTATACGTTCATCTTTACGGATTTTAATCGAGTCATTCAGTGAATCTCAGCTCAAACAAGCGAAGGGAACTGAACAAAATCTACTAGACACTCCCAACCTTCAACCTCTGCTCGCATCAATCGAGGATAAGTACGGCGTACGAATCCTCAAAGGCTTTCTAATGGATTTTGATCTCAGCGAAGAGATTGAAGCAGCTCGGGAAGCTCCTTACATTGCAGCACTCAAAGCTGAGGAACAAAAGATTGAGATTGATAGACTAAGCCAGGTAATCTTGTCCAGCACTTTGGAATACTACGGTGTTCCAGATGTCTGCTTTGATGAAGACAAAAACGTTCTTCCTCAATACGAAGATCCTTTGAATCCTGGTAAAGTTGACCTCACAAAAGTCAAGTTCAAGGAGCTGGGGTTCCCGGCAGGGTTTGTCTCTTCTGTGTCCTTTATGGCTCCGCTATTCGCAAAAGCATTAGACTCAGGAGACTTCATATTTGCTGGAAGAATGTTTGATAACCTGTTTTCGTCATTCGGCATGACTCCGGTTCCCATGAAGAACCCTGACTAGACTTTTTTGCAAGAGACTTGAGGTGATTACTACTGTGATCACCTCTTTTATTTTTGTTTAAGTTTATTGACAAAAATACCTTTATGTGGTATAAAAGCATCGTACCTTATCAAAGTTTCCAGGAGGAAACAATCATGACGAGAAGAAAACTTGGTGAACAACCCAAAACTGACTCTGAAACCACGACCTCCAGTAAAAATTCTTTCAATTGGAAAAAGTGGGCGTTCATTCTCGGTGGAAGCTTTATCCTCTTTCTAACCCTCAAAGGTATGATAGAAGGTTGGACTGGGAACACTAGTTCTGCACCAAACTCTGTTTCGAATCC
>CAJXTH010000058.1 GCA_913060955.1 uncultured bacterium
TCTTGGACAGGGGCGATAGAGTTATGCACTGGAGCCAGTTTGTGTCGCGGCTGTTGGTTATCTAGCATCGCTCGAGGACAGACGATTACTCCCATGTCAGCTTGCTTGATAAGTTTCACCACGTCACGAATGTACCCATCATCCTGAGCAGACAGTGAGGCGGCGTGCACTGCGTTTACGCGACCTTCCAGCCCATGTTCGATCACCTTTTGCGCCAGAATTTCGGTATCTCGTTCATCTGGATCGTTGTTCTGATCGATATGAACATCGACTCCTTTGTTGTATCGCTTAGCCATATCAAAGATGACATCGAGGTGCTCTGCTTGTCGTGGCCGATCATAGGATGGAAGTCCGCCGAGAACATCGACGTATTGAGCCGCCTGCTCGATCCAAGCTTGAGCTTTGGGATCCAGAGCCCCTTCTAATACTTGGGAACAAATCTGGAGATCAATCTGATCTTTGAATCGTTCTTTCACCTCAAGAGCAGCCTCTACACACATCATCCCGACCGTATTGTCGACATCGACATTGGTTCGAGTTACGGTACAGCCTTGATCAATCATCATTTGAGTTGCCCGTGAGATTCTCTCAACTAGGTCTGCATGAGTGTAGCTTTGTTTGACCTTTTTCCAGAGTTCCCACTTGACCTCCATGTGATCTTCCGACATTTTCAGGGTTTCGGGAGTAATCACGTAGGCCTTATCAAAATGAGCGTGACAACTCACGAAGCCTCCCGCTTCGGTGATACGATCTTCAAGAAGTTTGATCATATTCCAGGATTCTGCCATAGGATTGTTACTAAGTGTATAAAAAAAGAAGCCCCTATTCGGAGCTTCTGGATTCGACTGATAGTGAAGAGATGCGGTGCATACCAGATTTTTTACTATCTTTTCTAGTATACACCCATCAGACAATGGGGACAACTTGCTAGCTATCCACAACTTTATCCACTAGTCGGTAACTTTTTCTTCATAGGCACCAGTTTCGGTACTGATTCGAACTCGGTCACCCTGTTCTACAAACATCGGAACTTTAGTTTCAAGTCCGGTCTCGAGCTTTACTGTTTTCATAGCGGCGTCCACGGTATTTCCTTTGACTGCTGGGGCAGCTTCCACAACCTCTAGCACAACTTTCGGCGGAAGTTCAATCGTAATAGGTTCTCCGTTGTAGGTGACGATCTTAATCTTCATCTCTTCTTGGAGATACAATGGCACATCTTCCCCGAGCGTTTCTTCGTCCAAAGCGTACTGCTCAAACGTTTTTTCATCCATGAAATGATACTGCTCTCCGTCGGAATACAAGTACTGAGCGTACACATCGGCAACGTCAGCCTCTTCAAAAGAATCACTCTGTTTAAAGTTTCGCTCAAGGACACTTCCGGTGGTGAGGTTCTTAAGTTTGGTCGTAAGAACTGATCCAGCTCGCCCTTTTTTGGAGAGCTGAGAGAATAGCACCTGATACGGATCTCCGTCCATGACAATAACTTTTCCTTTTTTCAAATCTGAGATAGAAAGCATAGCAATATTATTAACAATCTCCTCTATTATAAAAGAAGTCAGCAGAAAGGCAAGCTCATGCTATTTCATCTACATCGGGAGACTTACAAAAAAGGTTGATCCCTTGTCTTCTTCGGTTTCAAACCAAATCTGTCCCTGATGGGCAAGAACAATTTGCTTTGCCACGTAAAGCCCAACCCCAGAAGATCCAGTTGAGGTAAGTTTGGCGTTGGTGGCCCGGAAGAATTTGTGGAAAATTTGCTGTTGATCAGATTCTGGAATTCCAATTCCTTGATCCCTTACCGTTATCAAGACAGCTCCTTTCTTTTGCTCACAGGTTACCCAAATCTTTTTATGTGGGGGTGTATACTTGATCGCGTTTGATACTAAATTTTGAATTACAAATCCGAATTGAACTTTATCAAGCGAGAGCTCCACTTCATCTGGACAGAGATCAAGCTCGAGCTTGAGATTTTTCTCCTTTAATTGCATTTCAAATTCGTCCAGAGCCTCTTCGATGACATCGTTTACCGCTACCTTTTGGAACGTATAGTGCAGATCTCCCTCCTCGATCCGAATAATCTGCATAAGGGTATTCACTTGTTCGATGAGGGTATTGGAAGCAGCATACATTTTTTGGAGGTACGACTCTTGTTCCTTGGTAACCTTTCCAAGATCTCCCTCCATAAATGATTGAATAGACCATTTGATTCCAGAGAGTGGAGTTCGAAGTTGATGGGCAGAGGTAGCAATAAAGTCTGATTTAATTTCTTGTTGTTCATCAATTGCCTTGTCCCGAACACTTACCGACTTTTTAATCAATCCCAATAAGTACAAAATTCCGGCAGCAAAAAGTGGGCCACTCAGAACATATAGATAGATCGTGAGGGAATAATTTCCTTGAACCAAAATTCGATCGGGTCGGAGGGCCATAGGAAGAATCGTACTATAGAAGTAAGAAATAAATACTAAAGAAACAATAAAGTGATACGTTCTCCGCGGAAACAAAAAGGATGAATAAATAGCAATCAAACAAAATCCAAGCAAGACTACAATCGAAAATCCATAGGTCATACTGGCCCAGGCAAGACCGATCAAGTCAAAGGTAATCGTAATCGGCATAAAGTCCCCGGGGATATCCCTCTTGGATTCTTTATAAAACACATACATCCCAAACCGAAGGGTAGTATACAGGGTAACAAAAGTCACAAATCCTGCTCGCTCCCAGAAAATCACATCTGATCCTCGAAAAATCAGCCAGTCCAGCCCCAAAGTATACGGAATAACCAAAAATCGGAGCACTAATGAGGCTGCATCAAATTGCTCTCGTTCCCGCTTGATATACGAAATCAGCTCTGGAATCATGAATGAATGTTTTTTTGTGTGTATGTTATGACCAGTAGTCGTGAATCTCTGAGTCCACGAGAATGGGGACATCAGCCTGATACACGGCTTCCATCATCTCTGTAATTATTGTAGCATACTCTTCTGCTTTAGCCTCCTCAACTTCGAAGACCAGCTCATCGTGTACCTGGAGGAGCATCTGAATCGAATCATCCTGAGAAATTCGATCCTGAATCTGAATCATAGCGATTTTAATGATGTCTGCCTGGAGGCCTTGGATTGGCATATTGACTGCGATTCGTTCCATCATCGATCGGAGTCGCGGATTCTTGGAGTCAAACCCAGACAAATCACGAATACGTCCGTACTCAGTTACAGAATAGCCATGTTCCCGGGCAAACTCCTTTTGCTGGTCAATATATTCATGAAGTTGTGGATAGGCTGCTCGATACTTTTCGAGGAACTCTCGAGCTTCTTTCCGGGGAATCCCGAGATTTTTTCCAAGCGACACTGATCCCATACCATACAAAATTCCAAAGTTAATGGTCTTGGCAAATGACCGCATTTCTTTGGTGACCTCTTCTTCAGAAACATCATATACACGGGCAGCAGTTGCCGCATGGAAATCTTTTCCTGAGCGAAAAATATCCTGCATATGCTGATCTCCCGACAAATGAGACGCTAAGCGGAGCTCAATCTGGGAGTAGTCACAGGCCAAAAGTTTCCGTCCTTTTGGAGCACGAAAGGCGTGTTTGATCTTTCGTCCCAACTCTGTTCGAGCAGGAATATTCTGAAGGTTGGGATCAGTAGATGAGAGCCTTCCCGTAGCTGCTACCGTTTGCTGATAGGTCGTGTGGATCCGCCCCTGTTCGTCTCGAAGCGTTGGCAAGACGTCGATATAGGTCGATTTGAGCTTGGATAACTCACGATACTCCAAAATGTAGCGAGCAATTTCATACTCTTCTGATAGTGTCTCCAGTACCTCAGCCGAGGTTGAGACTTGTCCGCCAGAGGTCTTCTTGAGTCCCTTGGTGGAAATCCCCAGTCGATCAAATAAGATGTCAGATAGTTGCTTGGGAGAATTCAAGTTAAACTCCTCACCTGAAATAGCAAAAATCTGAGTAGTTAACTCACCAATACGACCATCCACGTAGTCCTTGGTTTCGGATAATTCCTCTACATCAAAATACACCCCAGCAGCTTCCATGTTGGCTAACACGTACAATAGCGGTCGCTCAATGTCTTCGTACACGCTGGTAACATCCTTTTCTGCCAATTGCCCCTGGATTTTTTCAAATACTGGAATCAAACTCGCGTAGGCTTGCTCGGGATCATGGGCTACTCCGTATTCCAGGGAGAGCGACTCCAAATCATATTTCCGTTCTCCCGGCTGCACCAAATAGGCCATAAGTTCAATATCATCAATCCGAGCCTGGGGCATTCGTCCCCCCATCAACATCGCTCGGACTGTAGGCTTGAGGCTGTATCCAATAATCGATCGATCTTGTTCTAACACCTGCCAGACTTCTTCCTGACTTGCAGTGTATCGGGAAGTCCGATCAACCAAAGTCCACGAGTCTTTTTCGAACCAAATTCCAATCGGATCTTTGAGATCATAAATCGTAGATACTTCTTGTAATAATTCTCGAGTCTCTTGTTTGGGAGCAGATAAAAACGATCCCTGCGCGGTTTGCGGCTCTGGTTTGGGTAATCGCTTGATCAATGAGAAAAACTCAAACCGAGAGAAGACTTCTCGGGCTTTATCCAGAGGGAATTCGTACTCATCAATCTGGGACAATTCAAACTCCAAGGGAACGTCCGTAAGAATCGTTGCCAACTCCTTAGAAAATATGGCCTGATTAGCAAACTCTTTGAGATTCCCAAAGACCGCCTTGGTCAAGCCATAGCGTTCCTCTTTGGGAATATCAGTAAAATCTTCAAACTTCTCTACATATTCAAGAACTGCTTCCAAGGTTTCAAAGTGACTGATAAGCTCCACTGCCCGCTTGTCTCCAATTCCCGGTACTCCCGGAATATTATCCGATGGATCACCTTTCAGGCCTTTGAAATCTCGCACTTGATCAGGCCGAATCGAGTATTTGTCGATTACGGCTTGTTCGTCGTACAGAACCACATCATTTACCCCTTTGCGCAACCCATAGACTTGAACCTTGCCATCTACCACCAGCTGCATGGTATCCATATCCCCGGTCACAATAATAAGCTCATAGCCCTCGGTCGCCGACACCATCTGGTGGGACAACAATGCCGAGATGTCGCCC
>CAJXTH010000059.1 GCA_913060955.1 uncultured bacterium
CAAGAAATCTGATTACGAAAAAGAACATTACCCAGAATATTCTGTATCTGATTTGAATTTAGTGATCGAAGAGGTTCCCCTCAAAGGAACAATCGACCGAATTGAAATTGACTCAGAACTTGGTCAGATCTCTTTGGTTGACTTCAAAACTGCCAAACCGATTGACTCTTGGAAACCAAACGCAAACGTAAAAGATAAGCTAGCATCGTATCGACGACAGCTGCTGATGTATGGCCTGATGATCGATCAAGCAGGAGTATTTGGTCGGGGACAAGATATCGTCGGACGAATTGACTTCTTGGAGCCCAATGCAAACGACGAATTTGTATCCCTAGAGCTTCCCATGAAATCTGAGGAAATGGACCAACTGATTCAGCTGATGCAGGTTGTCTATCACAAAATCACCAACTTAGACTTTCCTGACATCACCCCGTACCAAACCATGAAAAACGGGCAAGAGCAGTTTATCCAGGACTTGCTTGACGGAAAAGTGTAGGATGATCCTCTGTCATTCCCGACTCTGATCGGGAATCTCGTGATTGGTGAACAAGATTCCGGCTCGGCGGCCGGAATGACAGACGTAGAGTCTGCGCTCTCGCCGACAGTGTAGCGGCGACCTCTGTGTCACCATCTCACATAAAGAGGTGTTCTCAAACCACCCCTTTTCTAGTATAATAACCAATCAGAATTAACCGGTCTCGATATGTCATTTACCGCCAAGCAGAATCTCCAGCCACTCGTATCTCAAGCTCAGTCAATTTTGATTCCTCTTCCGGAATCTCGATGGCAAGAATTGCTTGGGACGGCCTTGGCTTTGGCCACAGTTTGGAAATCTCAAGGAAAAACTGTTTCAGTAGTAGTCCCTCGGGGAGCTGATACATCTTCTGTTGATTTTGTCTCAACCGAGACCGTATCAGATATGATCGACGGAGTAGCTGAGGCGAAAATCTCTATCGATACCACCCGATGCCCGATTAGCGAGCTCAAGTACGACAATACCGAACAGAGTTTGGATATTTATCTTACTCCAGAACTCCGAAATCTTACTGCGGATATGGTCACGATTACCCAAGGAAAGTATCAGTATGATCTGGTATGCGCCTTGGAAATTACCGACTGGGAGGATCTTGGAGCAATTTTTACTGAGCATTCCCGACTATTCCAAGAGACACCAGCTATTGCGCTTTCAACTTCTGGAACACCTCAAGTAGGAAAAGAACAGTGGATTGATTGGGAATATTCAGCAACTGCCGAGATGGCCTATGCATGGCTCAAAGAAACTTCTCACGAGTCTATAACACCAGAAATAGCTACTATGCTACTCTTTGGGTTGATTTCTGAGACAGATAACTTCCAGTCTGCCGCTACAACTCCAAAGTCATTTTTGGCAGCCTCGGAACTCATGTCACGCGGAGCGGATCAAGAGGCAATCATCCGAGTCCTTTACAAAACCAAGCCACTCCGAATCTTGAAATTGCTCGGACGATGTATGTCACACCTGGAATTCCTCCCAATCGAGCACGCTGGCAAAGAATACCAGATTGCATACTCCAAGCTCTACCAGCACGACTTTGAAAAGACCGAAAGCAGTCAGTCTGACCTTCCGGCAGTGATTCGAGAACTTCGAGATCACATTCCCGCCAACACCATTGGAGTACACGTTATGATTGAAACTGGAAGCAACGAAAAACAAGGAATTATTGTCCTCGACCAAAGCACCCATAAACTCGCCTCCGAACTTCAGGCTGAAATTATTGGAGGACGGATTCACTACACCTACCCAACTGAACTCGATGTTCACCAAGCCTGCGAAGAAATCAACGTCAAAATCCAGGAGAGACTTTAGGAGGATCCAAGTCTCTTGATATCTCCTGTCATTCCCAACTTGATTGGGAATCTTGTCGTTCAACCGTGAGATCTCCAATCAAATTGGAGATGACGATTTACAAATCTTTGTTCTCAAAGTATAACAATTGCCTCACAGCCCCATTTTTGCTACAATAAGCAGGTATAGAAAAATAACCGAAATGATATGCCACAGTATGAAGCTGTCATCGGGATGGAGGTTCATGTTGAATCCAAAACCCAGTCCAAAATGTTTTGTTCGTGTAAGAATGGACTCGGTCAAGAGCAACAACCGAACGTAAATATCTGTCCTGTGTGTACCGGTCATCCCGGAACGCTTCCTGTGCCGAACCGAGAAGCCTTGGTGAAAATCATTCGGTTTGGAAAAGCCTTGAACTGTACCATCGCTGACTACACCTGGTTCGAGCGAAAGAGTTACTTTTACCCAGATCTTCCCAAAGGGTATCAGATTACCCAGTACGAACGGCCAATGTGTTATGAGGGAGAAATCACTATCCCTACTTCAGATGGAGATATGAATATCCGGATTACCCGAATCCACATGGAGGAAGACACCGGAAAACTTACCCACGTACCCGGAACTACCAAGAGTTACGTAGACTATAATCGATCCAGCTTGCCGCTTATGGAGCTGGTAACCGAGCCTGACATTCGAACGGCAGAGCAGGCCGGACGATTCTGTGAGGAGTTACAGCTCATTTTGCGGTATCTCGACATTTCAGATGCCAACATGGACAAGGGACAAATGCGATGTGAGGTAAACATCTCCCTTCGAGAACAGGGAACCGAAGCATTTGGGACCAAAGTTGAGATCAAAAATCTGAACTCATTTAAAGCTGTTGAAAATTCAATTCACTACGAAATCGAGCGACAGACACGACTGTTGGAAGAAGGTGGAGAAGTGATCCAGGAGACCCGAGGATGGGATGATGCCAAGGGACAAACCTTCTCTCAGCGAAAGAAGGAAAACGCCAACGATTATCGGTATTTCCTCGAGCCAGATATTCCTCCGTTCCACACTGCTGATCTCGTAGCTGATGCTGCCAAAGGAATGGGAGAACTTCCTATGTCCAAGCGAACTCGATTTGCCCAGGAGTACGGCCTTGCCGATCAGCAAATCAATACATTGGTCAAGGACAAGGATTTAGCGGTATACTATGAACACGTAATCTCTGAATTACTAGAATGGTATACAACCGAAAACCCAGGAGTGGATTCTCCAGAATCAGACAAAGCCTACAAGAAACTGGTGAAACTAGCGACCAACTATCTCTTGACCGAGCTTACCCGAATGTACTCAGAACAAGGAATCTCCTTTGCTGAGTCCAAAATTCCGGCCGAAGAATACGCCGAATTTATCAAAATCGCGGGTTCAGGAGAAATCTCTTCTTCCGCTGCTCAGACTGTGCTTGCCGAAATGCTGGTCACAGGAGGAGACCCCAGCGAGATTATCGAGTCAAAGGGCTTGAAACAGGTGAGTGATGCCGGAGCCCTCCAGGGAGTAGTAGACGAAGTGATTGCAGAAAACGAAGCCGTAGCCGAAGATATCCGAGGAGGAAACATAAACGCAATTCAGTTCTTGGTAGGACAGGTTATGAAAAAGACCCGAGGAAGTGCCAACCCACAAGTTGCCCGAGAACTTCTCGAATCAACACTTCAACAATAAATCAGTAGCATAAGAAAAAACCGATATGAAAATTCGATGGCATGGAGGAAACTCAGTCTCACTTCGAGGAACCGGATACCGAGTAGTCATGGGACTTCTTGATACAGAATCTGCCAAACCAACCAAAGTTGGTAAAGAAGACCTGTTGATACTTCCGTACAAACTTGCTACCTACACCGACGATGTCCAAAAAGGAGCCACCAAACAAGAGCCATTTATTATTGACGGAGCAGGAGAGTATTCCTACAACGGAGCGACGGTTCAAGTGAAATCGGTCAAACGATCAGACGGAATTCGGACTCACCTTGTATCAATCTCTGTTGAAAAAATGTTGATCGTGTCTCTTGGAGATCTTGACCGAGACCTGGAAGGATCAGAGACTGACTTTATTGGAACTCCTGACGTTTTGTTCGTCCCTGTGGGAGGAACGGGAGTGCTTGACCACAATCAGGCAGCCAAAGTTGCCAACATGGTTGAACCGCGAGTACTGATCCCGATGAACTACAACTCCGAGGACACCGCTCCAGAAAAAGCGGGAGTAGAGGAATTTCTCAAGGAGTATGGATCGGAAGTCCAGCCAGAAGGTGAGGTTACTCTCAAAAAGGGTGAACTGCCATCGGATACCACCGACGTCCGCGTATTGAATATTGATCTGAAATAATGAGTATGGAAGACACAAACAAACCAATTTTTATCGACAACCTGGGAACAATTGAACACTCAGACATTATCCAGGAAATGGAGCGAGCCTACCTGGACTACTCCATGAGTGTTATTGTAGACCGAGCCTTGCCCGATGTACGAGACGGTCTGAAACCTGTTCACCGACGAATCTTGTATGCCATGCATTTGTTGGGACTGCGACCGGAAGCAAAATTCCGAAAATCCGCTACCATCGTCGGAGAGGTGCTTGGTAAATTTCACCCTCATGGTGACACGGCCGTGTACGACTCGTTGGTTCGAATGGCTCAGTACTTTTCACTCCGATATACTCTGGTAAATGGACAAGGAAACTTTGGATCCATGGACGGTGATAACGCCGCTGCCATGCGATATACCGAGGCCAAAATGGACAAGATTGCCCGGGAAATGCTCGTCGATATTGAAAAAGAAACTGTAGACTTCCGACCAAACTACGACGGATCCCAGCAAGAGCCATCGGTGCTTCCATCGCGAGTTCCTCAGCTGTTGATCAACGGAGGAACCGGAATCGCAGTGGGAATGGCAACCAACATTCCACCTCATAACTTGGTAGAGATTTGTAATGCAACAATTGCACTTATCGATAATCCAGAAGCAACCGTAGATGATCTGCTGGAGCATGTAAACGGACCAGATTTCCCAACTGGAGGAGAAATCTACAACTTTGAAAATATCCGACAAGTATACGCGACAGGTCGAGGACCGATTGTAACCCGAGCCAAAGCGGAAATCGTCGAACGAGGGAAAAAAGGGCACGACATCATCGTGACCGAGATGACCTATCAGACCAACAAGGCTACCTTGATCGAAAAGCTGGCAAATGCGGTTCGAGATAAGAAAATCGACGGAATCAAAGACATCCGAGACGAGTCAGACAAAGAAGGAG
>CAJXTH010000060.1 GCA_913060955.1 uncultured bacterium
CAAGATCCCGGAAGAAGTACTGGCTGTAATTGCTTCCCTTTAATTATTGTTACAAAAAAAAGTCCCGGATGATCTCCAGGACTTTTTTAAATACTATCTATCGATAGTTCTTTTGTCGGAAAATTTTTCGCCAGACAAATCGTCGGAAGTGCTCAAGGGTTGCATAGAAGACTGGAAAGACCAGAATTACCATGGTGGTACTTGAGAGAAGTCCAAAGATAATTGAGAAGGCGAGTGGCTCCCAGAATGGATCGGAGAGTGCCAGTGGCAGAATTCCTACCAAGGTGGTCACCGAAGTGGTAAACAGCGGTCGGAACCGAGCTTTGATAGCTCCTGACATAGCCTCGACAATACCTTTTTCTTTTCGTTCGCTGTTGGCAAAGTCAAGCAAGAGAATGGTGTTATTGACCACGATTCCTACCAGTCCAACAATACCAACCATCACAAAGAAACTAAATCCGTTGTTGGTTGCGAGCAGCCCCGGGAAGAGTCCCGGGAAGGCCATTGGAACGGCGGTCAGGATCAAGGCTGGTTGGGTAAAGGAATTGAATTGAAGCACCAAGAGTGAGTACATGATCACAATGGCAATCACCAGGGCAAACATTGCTGACTCGAATGACTCCAGGTTTTCTCCTTGTTGTCCGAGGTCAAATCCAATTGCGTCATCATCAAGGTCATTGGCCTCTTTGAACTCGTCAGTGTCAAACTGATCTTGGATAGCGGTTTGGACATCGAGTACTAGCTGCGTGTCGTTGGGATCAGATACCTTGGCTTTGACGGCTGCAAACTGCCGACCATCTTGTTTGACAATGACATCCAAGTTATCAACTACAACTTCTTCTACAGAACCGGATTCAAGTTCAAGGTCAGCTACATAGTCCCGGATTTCAGCGGTTACGGTTTCAAGTTTTTCGGTCTCATCGGCAAATACCTGTAAGGTTACTTGGAAATCATCAGATGGAGGCCCAGCTCCTGCTTTGGCTGCTTCAACTTCAGCATCTTCAAGATTTGCAAATTCCTCATTGAGGTCTTCAACCATCGTGGTAGAAGTCACGTCTCGATCTCCGAGTGGAGTAAGCGTTACATAGAGAAGCGATCCAGATGCAGATGACTCAAAGTAGGTAACATCTTCTACAAATTCGCCAATTTCGGAATCAATAATCGACTCTACGTCTTGGACGGTTGCGATTGCTTGATTGATATCTTCGTTATCCTCAAGAGAGAGTGTCACAGTGATTTCATCAGTGTCTTTGGCTGGGGCAAACAGCGCAAAATCAAGTTGAGCGGCAAAGCCAAATGATCCTACAATCAGACCAACTCCAACCAAGATGACCAGTACAGAAGCCCAAACTCGCTTCAAGTAAGCGTGGACAAATCGGTACACGAGATTGTTGAGCCAATCAATAATCCGGGGAATAAAGTAGAATGCTCGCTCTAGGTATCGTCCCAGACCTTTGGATTTCTTACCTCCGTAGTTCGGAAGAATTCCGTTTCCAAGGAAAGGAACCAGGGATAGTCCAATTACCAAAGAAAGAGCGAGAGAAAGCATTACGGTGATTGGAATCAATCGGATGAATTCACCGAGTACTCCAGATACTGCTGCTAGGGGCGCAAATACCAGAATGGTTGTGATCGATCCGGAAATGTCTGCAATACCTACGTTGTTGATAGCATGGATAATTGCATCTTTTCCTTTGTAGCCTTGCTTTCGGGAATAATCGATTGCATCAATTACCACGATGGCGTCATCAGCCACAATTCCAATGACCAGAATCAAGGCAAAGAGTGACAGAGTGTTGAGTGAGTATCCAATCAAGTAGAGTCCGGCAAAGGTAGCCAGCATCACGGTTGGCACAAAGAACGCCATAATAAGTGATGCTCGCCAGTTTACGAACAAGAGCAGGACGAGCATAACCGCAATCAGTCCAGTAAGCGCATTGGTCTCAAGTCCGGCAATCTGCTTGGTTAAGCTGTTCGAAAGATCTCCACCTCCGAATACAACTTGGTATCCCTCGAGTTCTCCATCATCTTTGAGTTCTTGAACGGTGGTCTGGACAGATTCAGAAAACTCAATAGTTCCTGCACTTGGGTTTCGGACAGCTCCAATCAGTACTGCGTCTCGGAATTCAAGGTTACCATCTTCGGTTCGGTATCCAGTTCGCCCAAAGGCAACCCGCTCCTCAGAAGTTTCTCCCGTGATTGGGTTGGTTCGATCTTGGATTTGCTCAATCACGCGTGCCTCAGTGACATTGGAAAGTTTCTCAACTTCGTCAACAATTTCAGCTGCTACAGTCTGAAGATCACGGATCGATTTTCCTTCACCGGTAACGCTAAAGATCAAGTCATTCTCTCCATCAAAGGCTCCGGCATTGAACGTCCGGTAGGAAACCTCAGCTTCTTCTGGAAGTTCTGCTTCGGCCTGGATGGTGTCTTTCAAAAGTTTGGATCCCTCGTCAGAAGTCGTTCCTTCGGAAAACTCAACTACAATGCTGGCAAAGTTGTCAGCGGTGGTAGAGCTTACTCGAGAAACTTCCTCAATTCCACTAATTGCAGATTCAATTTCCTCGGTGACTTCTTCGTTCACCAAATTCTGGTCATCGACAAAGTACTGCGTTTGTACCAAAGCAACTGGTACTTCGATTGGGGGAAATCCTTCTCGCTTGAGAAGAGTGGTGTAGGAAAGGAGCCCTACCGCCGAAATTCCCAAGAATGCCAAGATGCTTACCCGCCAGTTATTCACAAAAAACAGTGAAAATCTGGTGATAAGCGAGGGCTTATCTGATGTATCCATACTGAATTTCTTAATAGTTTACTATTTATAGCTCTTGCCTAGACATCATACGATTAAATGACCACTTTAGCAAGAGGAAATGTGGTTTGCTAATTTGAAAAAATGGAACCGCAATCCTACCTTCGGCAGGTAAACGTTCCGCTACTTACAACTCTGACGTAACATCTTCTCATAAATCAATCCAAACGAATTTGCTCGGGTAGCCAGTGTGCTTTCCGAGATTTTCGTTTCGGCGACAAATTGTTCGATGAGTGGGGGAGTTTGTTTCAGTTCTTCCGGAGTAAGTCCAGACAGAGCATCAATCAAAATCTTGACGAACCCACGGACAATGAGAGCCTCAGACTTCCCCTGGATCTTTACCGTGCCATCAGGTTGCATCTCAGTATAAATCCAGACATTCGACGTGCAACCCGGAACATAATTCTCATCCGTCTCAAGCTCTGGCGGAAATGTCTCGAGCTCTGATCCGAGATCAATCAACGACTCCAACAGATCTCGTCGATCAGGCAGAGAAGTGAGGAGTTCGGCAGTTTCGGTGAGGTAGGTTTGGGTATGTTCTAATGTCATGAATACGATATAATTTGAGTATATTCTAACAAAATTATATGAACGTAATAATTAGTCGTCATTATTCCATCCCTTTGAACAAAGCTCGTTCATTTGTGATGAGGCCTAATTTTTTGGTATTTATTGCAAGTCCGTTATTAAGGTTCCCGGAACTTGAAGATCCTAATTTTATGAAAATATGGAAACCAGGAACATATACGACCTCTATGAAATTATTTGGTCTTATTCCACTTGGGAAACAAGATATTAATATTACAATTCCTCATGATGAGGACAGCCTTTTCCAAGTACGAGATAATGGTACTGGTCAGTTGGTAAAGACTTGGGATCATTTAATTACTATTCAAAAGATTACTGATGAAGAGATTGAATATCAAGACCAAGTAGAAGTTAATGCTGGTCTACTAACTCCTGCAATTTGGATATTTGCACAACTCTTTTATCGCTGGCGTCAGTATCGCTGGCAAATATATATCGATACAATGGATACTACTGTATCTCATCAAGAATAATCTTTTGTTCAAAACCTCCTCTGGATTCTCGTTTTTGGGAACGAAGAAGTTCTACCCCGGAAAAGTCGATAGATTTATGCCTGGCGATGGCGTGTAAAACTTCCAAGACGTCGGCCAGTTCTTCAGCAATGTTCTCGTCTTCAAAGACCTCAGCAGATTCTTCAGAGAGCTTCTGCTGGAGATACTCCCAGTATTCAGCATCAGAAGCAATATGAGTTACTGGATGCCGATTATCTTTGGTTATAATTTCTGGGATATGATCTCGAACAAGTTTAGAAAGCGTAGGCATAGTGGTTATTTCCAATTAATTGGTTCTTTCCCGTGCTGTTCCAGATAGGTGTTGCACTGGCTAAAGTGATGATTCCCAAAAAACTTTGTTGCGGAGAATGGGGATGGGTGTGCTGAGGTGAGGACGAGATTCTTATCACGATCAACGCCTTCACCTTTTTTTTGGGCATAGCGTCCCCAGAGTAAGTAGACAATACCGGTTCGTTCTGCACTGAGCTTTTCCACCACCGCATCAGTAAACTGTTCCCAGCCTTTTCCTTTGTGAGAGGCGGCGTTGTGGGCTCGGACGGTCAGAACAGAGTTAAGGAGTAAGACTCCTTGCTTCGCCCAGCGAGATAAGTCTCCAGAGTCAAGAGGTTTTACCCCGAGATCATTCTCAATTTCTTTGAAAATATTTTTGAGTGATGGAGGAATTTTTATTCCCTCATGTACCGCAAAGCAGAGTCCGTTGGCTTGCTTTGGTCCATGATAGGGGTCTTGTCCGATAATCACAACTTTTACCTGATCAAAGGGACAAAGATCAAAAGCGCGAAAAATATCCTTGGGCGGGGGATAAACCGTGCTCTGCTGGTACTCTGATCGAATGTCCTGGGAAAGCTGTTGAAAGTATTCTTTCTCGAATTCTGAATCTAAATGTTGTTTCCAGCTGGGATGGATAGTAACTTCGGCCATAGTGTCAAAATATGTTCGTGTTCATCTGATTCTAGTATAGCATAGCGGGTGGTATACTAAAGAAATAGATCAAACAAAATAGTATGTACTGGATATACGGAGTGACCTTTGCTATCGGTTTGGTATGGTTAGGCTACTATGCTTGGATGACGAGTAGGACTCAAGTTCCAAGTATGGTGTTGGATAGGAAAGGTATCCAACGGCTCCAGGAGTATCTCTCACAGGAAAATATCCTGGAAGATAAAACCT
>CAJXTH010000061.1 GCA_913060955.1 uncultured bacterium
CGTCAGGAAATTTACTTGTGACCAAGTCCTCTCCTCAGCACACATTTCTCCCCCGACCCCCAGTCTCGAGAACCCACGGTTCTCGACGCGCACTAACGTACGCTGCTCTCCTTCACGGGGGAGAAATAAAATCCCTCAATGTTGAGGGATTTTATGTTTGTGGGATGGGAGTAAGCGTTACGTAATAACAATTCATTTTTTTGAAGGTTGGGAAAGGGATGTTGACTTGCTACAATGTAACCAGAATCTAATTAGGCGCTGAATTATATGAAATATCGAACAATTATCTTTGATTGGGATGGTACGATTGGAATGACCTTACATCTGTGGTTGGCTGGGTTTCGAGAGGCTTTGCATACTCACGGAATAGAGTTAGGAGATCGGGAGATTGCGGAGGACTTTTTTTCCAATCATGACCAGAGTTACCTTAAATATCCGCACATTGATTTTGATGAGCTTCTCGATGAAGTGCGGGCTTATGTACACTCTCATCTTGAAACGCTACGGCTATATGATGGAGTACAAGATGTTCTTGAACAGATTTCTTCTTCCGGAGCCACAATGGCTTTAGTTTCCTCGAGCACTCGTCAATTAGTAGAGAGAGGGCTCGATCTTCATGGGTTAGGAGAATACTTTGACTCAATTATTTGTGGAGACGATGTTACTCGTCACAAGCCACATCCGGAGCCATTTCTTCAAACCTTGTCAGCTATTGATGCTCTCCCCGAAGACGTGCTTATTGTTGGAGATTCAAAAGTTGACGTTATAGCCGGAAAGGCAGCTGGTCTTGATACCTGTTTATTTCTGCCTTTGGAGAATGAAATGTTCTATGACTTTGAAGATCTCATGAGCTCTCAACCTCATGCAACCATTACTCAGATGACTGATATTTTGGACGTGGTGGACTGTCTCTCATCAAACGAGTAAGAATGTGCTAAGATAGAGCCGTATGAGGGGAAAATTTGTGGTTTTTTCTTCACTCCCCAAATCTATCGCAAAGGATCTCCAGTATAGGGATCTCTATCATTGGGGTTGATGTTGCAAAAAAGTCACTCCAGTGGTACTATAGACCACAGATTATAGTCATAAATTAGCAAACAAGATATGCTAACCAACCAAGAGAAGCAGCAGATTATCGATACTTACAAGACTCACGAGAACGATAACGGGTCTCCGCAAGTACAAATTGCGATCCTTACCGAAAAGATTGCTCGACTTACTGATCACTTGAAAGAGAACCGAAAAGACTTTCACTCACGACGAGGATTGATCAAGATGGTATCTCAGCGAAAGAAGCATCTTGCATACCTCAAGCGAATTGATCAAGAAGCATTTGCTGATGTAGTATCAAAACTCGGAATTCGAGCCTAAGCGTATTCGATAATTTTCGAATCCCTGCTATACTAAAAACAGATAATAAACGAATCTCTCCATGACCCCGCAAACCTTTGAAACGACAATTGCAGGACAGACGCTGCGTGTAGAAACGGGAAAGTTGGCTATACAAGCTGATGGGTCAGTATTTGTACAGTATGGAGAGACTTCCGTTTTGGTAACTGTTGTTATGGGAGATCGTCCAAGTGGAGGGGACTATCTCCCTCTTTTTGTTGACTATCAAGAGAAGTTTTATGCGGCTGGAAAAATTAAAGGAAGTCGATTTGTAAAACGAGAAGGGCGACCAAGTGAGGAGTCTATTTTGACAGGACGACTGATTGACCGAGCAATCCGACCATTTTTTGACTCTCGACTTCGCCACGAAATTCAAGTCATTGTGACCGTCCTTTCTATGGATGATCGGAATGACCCTGATGTCCCAGCATTGTTTGGAGCTTCATTAGCGCTTGCTATCTCAGATATCCCCTGGGACGGGCCAGTTGCTGCACTTCGTTTTGCGCAGCGAGAAGGAGTATATGTTGAAAATCCTTCCTTTGAAGATCGAGCAGAAGGAACGCTCGACTCAATTATTACGCTCAACAAAGATGGCCGACTTGTCATGATGGAGACCGGAGCTCACCAAGCTGTGGAGCAAGACATTGTAGCGGGTCTCGAAGCTGTTACTCCTTCTATCCAAGCAATGCTTGACTTCCAGCGAGAAGTACAAGCTGCAGTTGGTAAAGAAAAACGGGATATTCCCCTTGCTGAGGATGACTCAGAAAAAGTTGCTGCTATCAAGCAGGCAATGGAAGGAGATCTTGAACCACTCTTATATGGAGACAAGTATTCAGTAAAAGCTGCCAAACAAGAATTACTCGCTCGACTCGAGCAGCAGTTCCCAGAAGATATGGATCTTGTGCATAAACTTATCGAACAAGTTGTTGGAGATATGTTTAAACGCGGTCTTTTGGAATCTGAGCGACGACCAGATGGGCGAGCTCTTACTGAAATTCGACCAATCTCTGCTGAGGTAGATCTTCTCCCACGAGTACACGGGTCTGCATTATTTAACCGAGGAGAGACGCAATCACTTTCAGTCCTGACCTTGGGAGCACCGGGAGAGTCTCAAATTATTGATGAGATGGAGGAAGAGTATAAGAAGCGATACATGCATCACTATAACTTCCCGCCATATTCTGTTGGTGAAGTTCGACCACTCCGAGGACCAGGACGACGAGAAATTGGACATGGAGCCTTGGCAGAAAAAGCCCTGGAGCCCGTTATTCCTGATGTATCCGAATTTCCATACACTATTCGAATCGTAACTGAAGTATTAGGATCCAATGGATCTTCATCTATGGCGAGTGCGTGTTCATCTACGCTTTCTTTGATGGCTGCCGGAGTTCCAATCAAAGCTCCTGTCGCAGGAATCGCTATGGGAATTGTAGAAGACGACGAAACCGGAGCCTACAAACTCTTGACAGACATCCAAGGACCCGAGGATCACTACGGGGAAATGGATTTCAAAGTGGCAGGAACCGAAACAGGAGTGACCGCGATCCAAATGGATGTAAAAGGATCTGGTATGACTGCTGAAGTATTTGCCGAAGCATTGGAACGAGCCAAAGATGCTCGACTTCACATCCTGGGAATTATGAATAAGGTGATTGCCTCACCGCGAGAATCCGTATCCGAACATGCCCCAAAGATTGAATTCTTTATGATTAGCCCGGCTAAAATCGGAGAAGTCATCGGATCGGGAGGAAAAACCATTAATAAAATTATCGAAGAAACCGGAGTCAAAATTGATATCGAGGACGACGGAAAAGTATTCGTGTCTGGAACAGAGGCTGACAAACTTGCCGAAGCAGTAGAGTGGATCCAATCTCTTGCTTATGAACCAGAGGTCGGAGAAGAGCTCGAAGGAAAAGTAGTCAAAATCATGCCATTTGGAGCATTTGTACAAATTAAACCAGGGCTTGATGGACTCCTTCATATCTCTGAGATGTCCACACAACGCATTGAAAAAGTTGAAAGTGTGATACAATTAGGACAAACCTTGAATGTTGTTGTAAAATCAATAGATCAAGAAGGTCGTGTCAACTTCTCCTTGAAAGAAAAGTTCCAGCCTCCACAAGAATCAGCATAAGATCACTGTCTATGCCAAACAAAAACCAAAAAGAAATACAAATGAATCAAGATCTTCCCGGATCAATCCGGACGATGAAGGATGATATTGAGCTGTCAAAATTATCACCAGAAGAGCGACTTGCCCAATCCGGTAACTTTATTGATGCACAAGAGTCTCAAACAATAGAGAAACCTCAAACCTTTGACGCTTCTGAAAAACCGTTTGTAGAAGAAGATGAACTTCCTACTGAGGCAGCAACTCCAGTGGAGGTTCAAGCTGAATCAAATGAACCAGCACAACCTCAGTCACTCAAATCTTCCCTGATTGAAGATGATCAAGAGGATGAAATTCCTGCACCATCACAACCAAGCGGTCCAACTACTTTTACAATGGAAGACTTGGGGATGGATGGGTCAGATTCAGATACTCCAAAAAGTTTCACTGGCGGTATTCTAAATGTGGATAAGAGTTCGGATGAAGCTGAATCAGTTAATACTACCCCAGAATTTACTATGGAAGATGCTGAGGATGATGACATTCCTGATCTTCCCGATCTGGATGAGCCATCAGAAGATAATGAGCCAAGCGTTCAAACTCAGCCAGTCACCGCTGCCCCTGAGGTAAGTCCGGTAAAAAATCTCAAACAAAAACTTTCGGCGATGCCATCGAGCGGGAAGTCTATGGATATGCAGTCCGGACCAAAGAAGCCAAGTTATACTGGACTTTCCTTTGACGATGAAGAATCTCCATCATCGGAGCCAAGCCAAGAAGTCTCCGAGTCTCAATCGACTCCCAAATCTCGACCAGCTCGAAAACGGAAATCTTCTTCTCCAACAAAATTGGCTATTCTTATGCTCTTGTTGATTACTGCTGGAGTAACGTTCTATACCTTCCAAGATGGAAGTCTCATGATTCCAGGACTTGGTGGAGGAAGTTCAACTCCAACTCCTTCAACCTCTCCTTCGACAAATCCGGTAGAAACTCCGGGAGAGACTCCTGTCGAAACACCTATTGTTACCAGTGTTCGACCAATCCGACCAACCAGCACACTTTCGTTTGCGGTTGATCCAACGCAAATTCGATCAGATATTTTGGCAGAACTATCAGGAACCACTGATAGACTCGTGCAACTCACCGTGCAGGACTCAACTGGGGAAGACCTTGCCTTTCCCGAAATTGTAGATGCGATGGGACTGGTAATCCCAGATTCTATTTCAGAAGAAGTACTTGATTACTGGCTATATGCCTATAACCAAGAAGGTATCTACAAGATTGCGGCTGCAATTCAGTTAAACGAAGGTGTGTCCGCACCTGACCTAGTCAGTACCTGGGCAACCTCGATCCCTCGAGATATGACTGGATTCTCTCTTTCTTCTACTTCTCGTGGCGTTACTACACCAGAGATTCGTCAGGCTACTGTTGATATCGACGGAACTCAGTCGGTAAACTATTTCTATAACTACGAAGAGCCTACGAACTCGATTGATGTGTCA
>CAJXTH010000062.1 GCA_913060955.1 uncultured bacterium
ATAACATAGCATAAATTGGATTTATTCTTCACTTTGAGACTTCTTGCGGGCGGCATTTTTGACTTCCCAGTAGGTGGAGTCGCCGGCTGCTTTTTGGCGGGTTTTGAATACTTCAGCGGGGTATTTGTTCTCGATTTTATCGAGTTTCTTGGTGACTTCTGCCTGCCAGTCGATGTTATTGAGGATCGCCATTTGAAGGCAATAAATCATAATGTCTGCCAATTCTCCTGAAACCTTGGCGTGTTTTTCTGGGTTGGCTGCCAGTTCTTGGATGGTTTCGTGTGACCACTGGAAATGCTCCAGAAGTTCCGATGCCTCAATCGAGATGGATTTGGCGTGATCAGATGGATGAAGCTGATCCCAGTCTCGGTCTTGTAAAAATTTCAGTATTCGCTGTTCGAGTTCTGACATATCAGTGTTATTAAACAAGTCCTTTGGCTCGCTTTTCTGCTTGTTCGGCCATGACCTGCATCAGGACTTCTCGGTTGTCCATGTCAGAAAGTTTATTCGTATGACGATGTCCACATCGCTGACATTCTTGGATAACATCTACCATTTCTCCGGCATGCACAATCACATCGATTGGTTTCATGAGTCCGCCGCAGGTTGAGGCTCGGTCGCCTGGGAATCGGTCTACGTGCTTGGAGTACAAACAATTCGGACAATGGTTGGTGTATCCATTGCCCGTTACAAAAGTTCCGCACTGCTCACAGGTAAAGTCTTCGACTGTTCGCTGGAACTGTTTCATATTAGTAGTCTTTGAGCTTCTTGACGTTCCGATGTTCTCGGATTTTTTCCAGTGCTTTGACCTCGATCTGTCGAATTCGCTCTCGAGTTACGCCAAATTCTGCTCCTACTTCTTCTAGGGTGTGGGTAATTCCATCCTCGAGTCCAAATCGCATTTGGAGGATCTTTTGCTCTCGGTCATTCAGGTCATACATGATGTCATGCAAGTGTTCCCGCAAGAGATTTCGACTTGCTGACTGGGTTGGGCTCAAGGACTCGGTATCCTCGATAAAGTCTCCGAGAGAACTTCCCTCGTCACTGTCTCCAACAGGTGCCTGAAGAGAAACGGTGTCTTGGTTGATCTTGATGATCTGGTGAACTTTTTCTACCTCGATGTCCATTTCGGCTGCGATTTCTTCTGGGAGAGGTTCTCGTCCCAGCTCCTGAACCAAGTTTCGGACAACTTGAGTGTATTTGTTGATGGTCTCCACCATGTGAACCGGGATTCGAATGGTTCGGGCCTGGTCTGCCAAGGCTCGAGTGATTGCTTGTCGAATCCACCAGGTTGCATAGGTTGAGAATTTGAATCCTCGGGTATAGTCAAATTTTTCGATAGCCTTGAACAGTCCCAAGTTTCCCTCTTGGATCAAATCAAGCAAGGTTAGGTTTGGGCTTCGTCCTACATATTTTTTGGCAATAGATACCACCAATCGGAGGTTTGCCTCAGCAAGTTCTTGCTTGGCACTATCATCTCCGTCAAGAATTCGTCGAGAAAGCGTAACCTCCTGATCTTTGGTCAGAAGCGGAATCGCTCCAATTTCCTTCAGATAGAGCTGAACTGGATCGGCCAATTCTTCTTCCCACCGTTCTTTTTGTCGCACGGTTTCTTGGTCTTCCAGTCCTTCGTCGGTAACGCCCGGCAAAAATTCGATTTCATCCTGAACAGTTACCCCTTGTTCTTTAAGGATATCGTAGGTAACCTCAAGAAGCCCAATGTCCTCTTCCAGATCGGGAAGAGCGTACATAATTTCGGTTTCGGTCACGTATCCTCGAGCTCGCCCTTGTTTTACCAGGGATCGAACTGCTTTTTGGGAGCTTTCCGGAATCAAAGACAGATCAATTCCTTTCATGTCTGCCTCTTCTTCTCTGAGCTTTCCTTTTGCTACGCGAGGATTCTTTTTGGGGGTGATCTTTTTGGTTGTTTTCTTGGTCCGAGATGTGGAGGCTGATTTTGGCGCCATAAGTGTTCGGGTCTTAATTGTCGTGTGTGAGCTGTTGGATCTTTTGGAGAATTTCTTGGACTTGGTCGTGATTCCCTGCTGTTCTGGCTTCGGCGAGTTTTCGACGCAATGTTTTCCGGACTTGTCGGCGGAAGGTGGATTTCAAGAGAGCGATAGCCTCACTGAGCGCCTGTGATATGGCGGCTTTGTCGAGGGAATTGTCCTGGATGGATTGCTCTGCTTCGAAATAGATCTCTTCAAACGCACGAAGTTCCTCTTCGGTTAAAAGAGGACGAATGTCTGTATAGGTTGCGTGGAAATCGTGGCCAGATAAATACTCAATTATTTTGGTGAATATTGACCGAAGAACAGTTTGAGTAAAGATATACTCTTCTAAGCCTAGTATATCACGATTCTCAGGATTGAAAAGGACATAGCCCAAAACCATCCGCTGAAGCTTGATCGATGGTGTCATTCGAGGAGCACGCGCTCTCGTAAGACGAGCTGATCGAGATGGTCTCTGGGAGCGCTCGTTTGGCGAGGATTTGATCGTATCATAAATTCCCTGCTCAGATATTCCCAAGAGACTCGATAACTTCCGAACGTAGTGGCTTTTTTGGATAGGGTCTTGAATATCCTGGATAAATTCAACACTCTCTTTAATTGCTGCTTGTTTTCCAACTACGTCCTCTGGGTCAACTTTGGCAACCACACTCTGAACGTAAAACTCCAAAAATTCAATTGGACGCGAAACCAGATCTACCCAATCTTGAGGATCTTCACGAACCATATCTGCGGTATCTTTCCCGGACTGGATCGGGATCACTTTTACCACTCCCCCCATAGACAAGATAAGTCGGGCCGATCGCTTACAGGCATTGAGTCCGGCCTCATCATTGTCAAAGGCGAGACAAATCGTCTTGGCATACCGCATCAAAGTTTTGACATGCTTGTCAGTAAGGGCCGTTCCGGATACAGCCACTGTCTCGGTCACTCCAGCCTGGTGAGACATAATCACGTCCATTTGTCCCTCTACTACGATTACTCGCTCAGCTTGTTTCACGGAAAGCTTGGCAATATCGAGCCCGAACAGGACACTACTTTTATCAAAGACCATAGTCTGAGGAGAGTTAATATACTTCCCCATCTTTTTATCGTCATATTCCGGCAGAATCCGACCAGTAAACGCAATCACTCTACCCAAGGTATCTTTGATTGGAATCATGATCCGACCTCGAAATCGGTCATACACTCCCCCGCGTTTTCCCGGAAGTCCCATTCCCGAATCTTGCATTTCCTGTTCGGTAAATGACCGTTTGGCAAGACCTTTGGTAAGAGCCGTAAAATGCTGCGGAGCAAATCCAATCCCAAAGCTCTTGATCATTTCCTGATGGATACCTCGGCTTTCTAGATATTCTCGGGCTGGTTTTCCATGTTCGGGATGCTCCAAAATAGCCTGATAAAAGCGAGATGAAGCAGACAAACACTCCATAACTCGTTTTTTATGGTCACCACTTGCTCCTTTTGATCCTTTGGAATACTGCGCATCAGAGAGTTCTACACCGGCTCTGTCTGCCAAAATCTTGAGTGCCTCTCGAAAATCCACTCCTTCCATTTCCATAATAAAGGTGAATATATCTCCCGCTTTATCTCCTCCGAAGTCTTTAAAAATCTGTAACTCCGAGCTCACCATAAAAGAGGGAGTTCTCTCACTCCGAAACGGAGACAAGGCCTTATAGTTTGACCCTGCTGGAGTAAGATTTACATATTCCCCGACTACCTCGACAATATCGAGGCGGGACTTTATTTCCTGAACTGAATCTTTCATACACTAGAAAATCACGCGTCGATCTACCAACTCTTGTTTTACTGCCTGATACCGGTGCTCACGAGTAACCAAAATAGCAATTCCGGTAATAATACAGACTCCCAGAGATATCAGCTGTTCTGCTGAGATCCCCAAAATCACGTAGTCTCGCATTTCCCAAAACGGCACCACCGTGTGAATAATCGAAATCCACACAATCGCCATCCCAGTGATAAAGCCACTCATACGAGAACGTGGCACCCGCCGTCGTAACAGATAACTCACTACAAACAGTGCAAGGTACAACCCAGCATAGTAGAGTGCTACAGGATGAACGGAAACGCCATCTCGAACTATTGACCAAGCCTGCTGACTCGGAAGTCCCTGCATACTCCCCGAAAAAAAGGCACCCAGATATCCAATCGATATTGAAAATGGCAAAATATAGAACAGTGTATCAATGAGTCGAAGCATACTCATCTTGGCTTGATCCACGACATCAAACCCTCGAATATAAAACCAGGCCAGAATCGTAGCACCAAAGTAGGCTCCCACTACAGAAAGTTCTCCATCATAAAAAATTGCTGGCAAGCTCAACGTCTCTTCGATAGTAATCTCTGCTTGATTGAGCAACAAATACCCAATGCGCCCACCCCAAAGACCTCCTAAAAGCACTGATAGCATAACTCCTAACATGTGCTCATGAGAAATCCCTCGTCGTTCGGATTGTTTGATTAAAAGAAAGAACGTGAGTAAGAATGCAACAGCCGCAAATACGCCCCAGGTAGGAACTTCTACCCCAAGGACAGTCAGACTGGGGATGTTGATTACAACTGATTGCATGGGAAAAGTTGGTTAGTTTTCAGGATATACCTGGTTACCCTCTTCGTCGTACAAGAAAATTGCAGCAGTTGGACATGACTGAGCTGATAAGAGCAAAGTGTCATCATCTACTGAGGACACGTCAAGCAACGATACATCGGTAGTATCAGAGGTTCGACCTCCGTCCTGAAGTTTCAAGACTGCCTTGTTTTCTGTGTCGAG
>CAJXTH010000063.1 GCA_913060955.1 uncultured bacterium
CCATAGCAGATTTGATCCCTATATTTATCGCTTTGGCAAATCCAAGATTGTTTTCTTGAGGAAGAATCACGCATTTAATTGATGCTTCTTGGCACAAAGATTCAAGAGTATCAGATGTCCCATCTCCAGCGTTATTATCGACCGCAAAAATAGTAATATCATGAGAATCATCTTGCAAAGCAAACCCCTCAACGAGACCTGGCATGAATTGTTTTCCTTTAAATAAGGGGACGATGGCAGCTAATTTCATGTCTTTTAGAATTAATTGGTACTGGAATTCACAAATATCTCTGAACTATATCTTTTAATAAGGTTATCCCAACTATAATGCTCTTCCGTATACTCAGAGACACTTTTTCGATTCATATCAAGAGCCCTATGGATAGCCTCTTGGTATTGAGACACTGATGGGTCCTTGACTAATATTCCCGTCTTCCCATCGATTACAGCATCTGTGATTCCTTCTATGGCTCGAGCAACAACTGGGACCCCATGAGAACTCGCTTCAATTAACGTAATTCCAAACCCTTCCATATCTCCTGAGACATGAATGTTTGGCATCATAAATACATGGGCTTTTTTCCAATATTCTTCTTTTTCTTCATCTGATATCCTTCCCAAAAGGTCTACTCTGTTTTGCAAATTATTTTTCTCTATTGCTGCTTGTACTTCTTGAAACCGAGGTCCTGAACCAGCAATAATGTATTGATAATTCGGAGGTAACGTAGGTATTACGGTCTCTACAAACTCTTGAATACCTTTTCGTTTTACCAGTCTACCGATTGAAAAAAGCGTAATAATCTTGTCTTGATCTAAGTTTGCAACTTCAACATTTTGAACATGGATACCATTTGGAATGACAGTAATCTCTTGGTTGATTCTTCTGAGTTCACATTGTCGTTTCGTCTCACTACTTACACTGACAATTTTGTCCATAAGATTCAGAGCCTTTGGAGTAACCAGTTGGTAGAGGAAGTTTGGATAGGTTATGTCCAACCCATGTACGGTAACCGACCATTGTGCACTACTCCACCATTTGAATAAATAGGCAAATAGTGCCAAGGATCCATCCCCTAAGTGAATGTGAGTATACGATCGATTATTCAAAGCAAGAAACCACAGCACTCTTAAGCCAAAGAAAGGAATGTTTTTATTCCCCTTTGTATTTGCAACCAGTGTTACATTGTGACCGTCGTTCTGAAGAGATGTGTATAAATCCTGAGAATACTTCTCCATTCCCCCTTTGACAGGAGGGAACTTTCGAGTAATAAAGGCGATTGTGGTATGAGTTGAAGCCATCCCTCTGCCGATTATTACTTCTGTTCTTTTTGGTTCTGAAGAACTTCTTCAAGGAGAATACGATTGATCTTGATCAGATCAGCGAGAACACCGGTCACAATTGTTGAAAATCCAATTGATGTCAAAATCGACGCTAAAATTAGTGATTGAATATGATCACCTTGCGTATTGGTTGCTAGAAGATAGATATATCGTCCTCCAAGTGCAATACCTCCAGCAAAAATCAAGATTCCAAGCCATACTAGAAATACATAGGCCTTGTACATAAGTACCGAACGCATGATAACAACACCGGATTTTTGAACATGCTTCCAAATATTGGTAATTAGTCGAGATTGTCCGTGAGCTCGTTTTCGGAAGGTAATAGGGACTTCAACTACTTTCATTCCATGATTTGCTGCAAAGACAATCGTCTCATGGGTATATGTATGAGGGGAGAATAAATGAAGTTGCTTAATGAAGTTCCGGGAGTATCCTCGGAATCCTGTCGAAGCATCGATAACTCGAGAACCGGAAAGAAACCGAATTGTCCAACTTCCAATAACGTTTCCGACTTTCTTCGTAATTGGCATGTGTGGAAGATTTCGAACTTGCCGATCACCCAAAACCATATCTGCAGCCTCTTCTACCATCGGCTTTACTAGGAGAGGAATCTCAGCCTGATCATATTGATTGTCAGCATCAGTATTAACCACGTAGTCAGCTCCTGCTTCGTAGGCATAATTCATGAGTCTCGCGAACGTTTTTGCAAGACCAAGGTTCCGTTCGTTTTCGTATACATAGTCTGCTCCTGCCTCTCGAGCAACTTCAACTGTCTTATCGACTGATCCGTCACTGAGAACCATAACTTCTACAACATCAACTCCCTCAATTGATCGTGGTACAGATTTGATAACATCTGCCAAACTGTTTTCTTCGTTATAAGCAGGGATAGTAACAATCAATTTTTTCATACAAGTCTTATTATGCTTACTCTATTTACTGCCTAGTATACCCTATTTTTTTCTTTTACTCTAGGAAGATTGAGTGGATAAGTCCTTTTTTAGTCCTTTGTTTACGGCTATAAAGTGAGGGTTGGTCATGTATAGGAGTGAACATCTCAAGGGATTGTTGTCCATATCAAAGATCTCTCCTCCGGCTTCTTGGAGGATCAGTTGTGGCGGCACAGTGTCCCAGACTTTGGTGGGGAGTGTTCGCACGTAGAGGTCTGCGGATCCTTCGGCGATTGCCAAAATCTTGAGTGAGCTTCCCATCTCGATATAGTCTGCAATGTCGAACTGTGCCCTGACAATTTCATCCTGAGGAGACTTATGCAGTCGAGACTCTACAGAAATAAGCTGCTCTGTTCGTTCGTTGGCGTAAATTTGATTCCATTCTTGACCATCCCACTTGTAGGCTCCGTTTCCTGGAGTAGCTGCGTAGGCAATATGTTGGCCAGGCACGTAGACAAAACCAAGGTCAGGTTTGTTATCTGTGATACGCGCAATGTGGATAGTGAACTGATCAGTTCCTTCTACAAATTCTTTGGTCCCATCAATTGGGTCAATCAGCCAGTAGGAGGTTAAATTTTCTTTATCATCGGGGATGTCTTCTTCGGAAACAATGGCAATATCAGTTACCTGTGGTAAATGTTCACACAATGTCTTGTGAGCTAACAAATCTGCATCTGTCACCGGAGAGTCATCATCTTTGGTCTCAACATTGAATCCTCTCTGTTGGATTTGGATCAGCTTATCCGAGAGTGGCTCACAAATCGCTACCAGTTGATCAAATTGTTGAAAATCCATGGCTAGTTCTTACTCTTGAAGTATTCTACAGTTCGTTTCATACCTTCCTGGATATCTATAGTTGGGCTCCAGTCGGCGTCTTGTTTCAACTTGGCCACGGAAAGACAGCTATGTCGTTGTTCTCCGGCTTTTCCTTCTCGGTGAACACGCTCCTGGTTGGCTCCACTGATTGCATTGATAGTATCAAAAACTTGATTGACAGATGTTTGCTTTTCGGTAGCAACATTGTACGGCCCTACTAGGTCTCCTGTTAACGCAGCCATATTTGCTGAGACAACATCATCTACATATACAAAGTCTCGGGTATTTTCACCGTCTCCGTTAACGTAGCATTGCTGTCCGGCAAGCATGCGGTCGGTAAAAATAGCCACTACTCCGGCTTCTCCGTGAGCATTTTGTCGGGGACCATAGACGTTAGCATATCGCATAGCGGTGTATTCCAGTCCATACTGAACATGGTAAAAGTGAGCATACTTCTCCATCACAAGTTTGGCGACTCCGTAGGGAGAGATTGGTTGTTCTGGGTGTCCTTCTGGGGTTGGCATTTGGTCTGTATCACCATAGATAGCTCCTCCAGATGATGCAAAGACAACTTTTTTGACTCCGTGTTTTCTGGCAGCCTCAAAGATATTGATGGTTCCAATGATGTTTACTTCAGCGTCAAAGGCTGGGTCTTCCACAGATTTACGAACATCTAACTGGGCTGCTTGATGACTAATCACCTCAATTTCATGCATTTTGACAATCTCCTCGACTCGAAAGGCATTACAGATGTCCTCTTGGTAGAATGTAGCCTGCGGGTTGATCAGATCAGCCTGACCAGTGACCATATTGTCGATAATCACTACATTGTGCCCCTCATCGATCAGTCGATCCACGATATGAGACCCAATAAATCCGGCTCCTCCTGTTACTAATACGTTCATATATGTTTCCTTATTTCTTGTAGTATAGCATAGTGAAATAGTGGGTTCGTTCACAAGTATATACTTAAATATATACTTACATTCCGATTCCCTCGTATTCAAATCCAGCAGATTCAAGGTCTTTTCGAGAGTACATGTTTCGACCGTCTACGATTGCTTGGTAGTTCATTACCTTGGCTACTGCTGACCAGTCGACTTCGGTAAATTCTTGCCATTCGGTTGCAAGCAAGAGTGCGTCGGCTCCGGTAACTGCTTGCATTTTGTTATCCACAATTACTCCCTCCGGAAGTTCCTGGGCGGCATTTTCAGCTGCTACAGGGTCGTAGGCTTGAACTTTGGCTCCTCGGCTCAAGAGAATCTGGATAATATCAATAGCTGGGGATTCTCGAATATCATCAGTGTTTGGTTTGAAGGCAAGTCCCCAAACAGCAATGGTTTTATCCAAAACAGAGCCGTCTAGCAAGGTTTCAATTTTGTTGACTACTCGAGATCGCTGTTCCTGGTTCACTTTTTCGATTTGCTCAAAGATTTCAGATCGAGCGTCAAAGGTCTTGGTCATCGCAATCAAAGCTTTGACATCTTTGGGGAAACAGGATCCTCCATATCCAATTCCGGCTGAAAGAAAGGCTCGCTCTCCGATTCGCTTATCAAGCTTCATTCCTTTAGCAACATCTACAATATTTGCTCCTGTTTTCTCTGAGAAGTCAGAAAGACTATTAATAAAGGAAATTTGCATAGCAAGGAAAGTGTTGGCT
>CAJXTH010000064.1 GCA_913060955.1 uncultured bacterium
ATCCGAAATGCCGACAAACAAAACCTTCGACCAAGTTCCCTTGATCTCCGACTCTCAGATGAAATCTACCGAGTAGAGGGGGTCTTTCTTCCTCGACCCAATGAACGAGTCCAGGATATGCTTCCCTCTATCGGAGCTACCCCACATAGCTTTCAGTATCCACTCGAACGAGGTGTAACCTATATTGTAAGACTCGAAGAAGAACTGGCTCTTCCCCAGGGAGTGTATGGATATTGTAATCCTCGATCATCTACCGGACGAAATGATATTTTAATCCGAGTGATTGCCGATGGTGTCGGGCGATTTGACTCGATCAACCACCCGGGATATTCTGGAAAGCTCTGGGCAGTTATCTCCCCACAGTCCTATCCGGTACTTATGAAATCAGGAGAGACACTCTCTCAGCTCCGACTGTTTAACGGCTCAGCCTACGTGTCTGAACTTGAACTCGAAATTGCTTTCAAGCAACATAACCTTATCTGGGATCTAGCTGGTTTTCGGCCAACCGCCTACCACGAGATTCCGGTCAAAGATCACGATGGATCGGTCTTGCTCTCTGCCCATCTTCAAGGCGATATTGTCGGATGGGAGTGTCTTGGATCCAACAAAGTTCTTGATTTTACCCGAAATGGAGTGCATACGCCAGAAGAATTTTACACTCCAATCAGCTCACAGAACGGACACATTACTCTGCGGAAAAATGGATTTTACATCCTGAAAACCAAGGAGAATGTAAAGGTTCCTAAAACATTAGCCTGTGAAATGGTTCCAATGGATGAACGAACCGGAGAATTCCGAACGCACTACGCTGGATTTATTGACCCGGGTTGGGGGTATGGTGTCGGCGGCGAAGGTGTTGGACGATCGCTGGTTATGGAAGTTCGACCGTTTGAAGACATCATTATCCGAGATGGACAACCCATGGCCAAGATCAAGTTTGAACACATGGCCCAGTGTCCGGAACATGGGTATGACGAGCTCTCAGTCTCAAACTATTCCACTAACTTTGGAGCACCGAAATTATCTCGCCACTTCAAGATGTAGCCAAGCAAAAAAGCTCAGTATCAAAAAAATCTCCCGACACTATGGGAGATTTTTTAGTAATTCTATTCTTTGTCGAGAAACTCGCGAATTGTAGTCATACGCTCTTCAACGCTTCCCCGAGCAATGCAGTACTCTTCGGGTTTGAGCCACTTTTGCAAATATGACTCCAATACGTCGGCAACCTTTTGTTGAATTTCTGGATGAGCACGTAAATGCTCCGCTTTGGCGGGAAACTCTACCGGAAGATAGATAAAGTGTGTGTATTGTTTCAGTCGCTCTCGTACTAGAGCTTCGTACATAGCAAGTTCTACGCCCGACATGTCACTAGAGGCCACGGTGTAGCCCATGTAGTCTAGGATTGATCGGTCAGTAATAAATCCAACTTCTGCTTGAGCTTCTTCTCGATCAATTTGGTTCAACAAAAGGTGTTTCTGAAACACGTTCCGGACCTCTTTGGGAAGTTTTTCAAAGTCATCAATCCCATGATCCTCCCAAAAGGTTCGCACTGTTCGGGCAAGTGGTTCCAACTGGTATTCAGACTTCAGAAGTTCCAGCAGAGTCGTTTTTCCGGTTCCATGAGCTCCACAAAGAGCAATTCGTTTCACTGACATCCTAGTACAATTTATCTGTCTTTACGGCCATCACAAAGTCATTTACCGAGAGTCCATCGATAGCATGAGTGGTAAGCTTAATCACAGCTTTCCCCCAAGTGAGGTAAATGTTGGGGTGATGCCCTTCTTCTTCAGCAAGGGACCCTACTTTGTTTACAAACTTGAGCGCTCCGGCAAAGTCATCGAAATCAAACTCTCGGGTGATCATCTTCTGGTCGTCCGAAAGATTCCATCCTTCGGCAAGTTGAGGCCATAGATCATCGATTTCTTGTTTGGTAAGCGGAGGTACTCCCCCTTCGCAGGCTTCGCATTTTTGGTTGGCTAAGATAATTTCTGGCATAGTTAACTTAAATTATTTTTATTCAGATGTCATTCCCAACTTGATTGGGAATCTTGTGATAAACCAACAGGATCCTCAATCAAGTTGAGGATGACAAAGGAAAGAACTAATCCTTCTTATGAACTTTATGTCCTCCAAACTCATTTCGGAGAGCAGCAAGAGACTTTCCCGCAAAGGATGAATCTTGCTGTGATCGGAACCGAGCATAGACCGCATCGGTGATTGCCGGGGCGGGGATTCCATGCTCGATGGCAGTGTCAACGGTCCATCGTCCCATTCCGTTGTCATCGACTCGATCGGTATGAGCCTCAAGGTTAGGATCCTTTTTGAAAGCTTCGTGAGCTAGGTCCATGAGGTATGATCGAATGATGGAAGCATTTTTCCAGACCTTGGACACCTCTACCATATCGAGCTGATATGGACCAGATTTGATCAACTCAAATCCTTCGGCCATAGCCTCCATAATTCCGTACTCAGTTCCGTTGTGCACCATCTTTACGTAGTGGCCAGCTCCAGCAGGCCCCATGTATTCAAAAGCTTCCGGTGCAGCCAGTGCCTCAAAAATTGGTCGGACGGTATCAAAGGTTTCTTTGTCTCCTCCGATCATCATGGAGTACCCAATCTCTTCTCCCATAAGTCCCCCACTGGTTCCACAATCGAGGAATTGAATCCCTCGTTCCTTCAGCATCTCGTAGTGCTTGACCGAATCTTTGAAGAACGAATTCCCTCCGTCAATCACGATATCTCCTTCTGAGAGTTGCTCACAAAGATCAGTGATCACTTGGTGGGTAATCTTTCCGGCCGGCACCATCACCCAAACAATCTTTTGCTCTGGCATGGCTTCGAGCATTTTTTCTACTGACTCGTGAGTGATAATTCCTTCTTCGGCGGCAGCGTCCCGACTTTCTTGTGACGGAGCAAACCCATGTGTTTCATGTCCGTGCTCTTGAGCCCGGTTGGAAAGCCCGTGTCCCATTCGGCCAAGACCAATAAATCCTAATGTCATATTCGTATTCTTATTCTATTCTTGGTTGAGTTCAGTTCTATTGTACCATCTATCGGCCATACTGTTCCAAGACGGACTGGTACCCTTGATTGGATTCCCAAATATCTTGCCGTTGGGCATCGCTGACTGGATAGCTAAAACACTCCGCCTCGTAGCCTTCTGAATTATTTTCACAAGCCTCGGCTACCGGGGTAAAAAAGTATGACTCAACTTGTGAGTATTCCAAGGTATCCGGATCAACTTGGTATACCGTGACTGCTTGGAACGGAGTTTCCGCTCGCAACAAAATATACTGACCGTCAGATGTCTTTTTTCCGAGCTCATAATAGGAGCCAGCACAATTGGCCTCGTCAGAACATTGTCGCAATTGCTCACGAGCCTCTCCGGAAACAAGTTCACACACACCTCCTTCAGCTTTGTTACATCCTTCCCCTTCCAGTATGAGCGTCGGTTGTGGATCCCCAGCCCCCAAGAACACCAACAGCCCACCAAAGACTGCCACTACCACAAATGCAATGAAATTCAGCAGTGTTCGTTTGTCTTTGATCGAGGGAGTCTCTGGAAGATTCATGGTTGGATGTTATTGATTTTCCTGTCTTTAGTATACCATTTAAGGAGTTATTCTGTGAGTCGTTGCTGGAGCCTCTGAGCTGACTCGAGATCTTTCCAATGAACGTGACACGAATCCAGAATATGATAATACGGCCCAACTTCTACCCCGAGCTGATCTGCGACATAATACTGAAGAGCAATGAACTCGCGAATATTCATCAGCAATTTTTTGTAGGCATCAGAGGAATGAGCGTGAGTGTGCCATTCGAGTTTTCCGTGCTTGATCCGCGCCCAAAGGATTTGAGTGCATGGAGATTTATCTGCCTGTTGGTCGACTGTTTTGTCCCACATAGAAATCTGACATTCTCCAGTTGGAGTATCTTCCTGAAGCGTTTTGATCATGAATCTAATCTGAGAATTCGGCTCGTCCCAAATCCGATGATAGTAAATCTTGGTCCATTCATGAACGACCTGATCTTCATCTTCGCCTGTAACGATATACCGATTAATCTGGGCAAGATCTTCTTCAGCCATCGGGAACAGTTCATCTGGAGTCTCAAAGGTTGGCTCCTTAATTCGAATCAGTACCGGCTCATCTCGGTAGTATTTGTCGTTATCAGTCTCGATAGAAGAATCCATCAGTGTTTGAAACACTTCTCTCCAAGCTTGGTTGGTTGTTACAGTTTGAATAATTTTCATGATTGATTGTTTTGCTTACTTTCTAATATATTCTCATAAAGGTCATGCTGCGAAAAGTATCTCAATCTCTCTACTTTAGCTTGCTTGTTTTTAATAGCGTGTGGATCGAGAAGAGAATGATCAATATGGATCCTTCCAGAAATGTGAATACCATGCTGTTTCAGTTGAGCAATTTTATCGGGAGAGGATGTATACAACTGGATACTCGCAACCTTTAGGTATCGAAGCATATCTGCTGCTTCTCGGTAACTCCGATTGTCAGCAGGATATCCATTCAGTTCAAAAGCCTGAATAGTGTCAATCTCTGGATGCGTTTGTTCTAAGGCTATCTGATGAAGTTTGGCCTGAATACCATTCCCTCGCCCTTCCTGAGGTAAGTACAATATGATCCCCCCTTTTTCTGAGATATAGAAAAGAGACCTTTCGAGCTGCTCGCGACAATCACAATTTACTGCTCCAAATGTTTCTGCCGTG
>CAJXTH010000065.1 GCA_913060955.1 uncultured bacterium
CCTTGCATTGATAATATTAGTTGTAGGGCTTAATGTTCTTGGCTGAACATCAACATAACTGAAAAATTTATAGCATTGGCAAATAACAAAGAAAAGATAAGCAAAAAAAAACAGAAGATGCAGCACATAGGAAACACAAAAGACCTTGAAAAGTCCATAAGATCATTCTATGATAAAGAGAGGGCTAGGATAAAGAAAGAAACAGAAGATGCAATAGCTGCTATGAATACAAAGAAAAAAGATCTTCTGCAGAATCCAGTGGAGGGAGATCTTCCGTTTCCTGATGGTCCAAAAAGAGTCCATCCTTGGTGTGGGTTGCAATGGCTTTTTGAAGGTTGCTGCCTCCAATTACCATAGCCAAAAATGGAGTGTCATTTGGTACCAGTGTCTCAGGTGGGAGAGGATTTTCGAGCCAAGCGAATTGATCAGAGTGTTGGTTCAGGTGATGAACCATAGATTGATACAGTCCTTGAATGAGAGAGTTATTTGACATGGTATTTTCGCTTGATTGTTTGATCTTGTTTTTCTTGCTCTTCTTCGATAGCTGTAATGGCTTGTTTTTTGAGGCTGGCTAGATCTTCTGACATGAGTTCCTGGGATCGTTTCAAGAGGATTTCTTTGGTGTTGAGCTTAGGATCTTCCAGAACTTCGGCCAGAAGTACATTCAAAATTGCCCCGATTTCTGGGCCTGGCTTGATTGAAAGGTCTTCCATAAGAGTTTTTCCGTCGATTGCCAGCATGGATAGGCTGATCGGATCGGTCATGACTCGTTCGGCCATGTATTCAAAATGCCGCAGTCGATACGGACGAGCTTTGGGAGTTCCAGAACCAATTCGGTCACATTCTCGGAGGCGAATCAGATCTTTGATATTCTCGGGACCAACTTTTCGGACGAGTTTTCGGACAGAGGATTCGGTTACCTCGCCGGTGTCATAATAAAACATATGGTAGCGGACGAGCTTCGAGATCCGAGCACAGAATTTTTTGGGGTACCTCATACGCGTCAAAATCTCGTAGGCCATACTGGCACCGACTACTTCGTGACCATGGAAACTACAATCTTTTCCTTCACCCTCTTTCGTTCGGGGCTTGGCAATGTCATGCAGAAGCCCAGCCATCCGGAGATCAAAGGACCAGTCTTGGTCAGCCGCATGTTGCATGGTTCGCAAGAGATGCTCCCAGACATCGTAAATATGGTGCCCATTTTGCCCAACGCCAATGCCTTCCCGGAGTTCGGGCATGATAAACTCGAGCAGACCAGTTTCTTCCAAGAGTTCATATCCTCGCATGGCTCGCGGAGTCATCATCATTTTGGTAAGTTCGTCGCGGATACGTTCTTGGGAAATATACTGGAGCGATGGAGCCAGTTGGCGCATGGCTTTCCAGGTCTGTCCCTCGATTTCAAAATCGAGCTGAACCGCAAAACGAACGGCTCGCAGGAGTCTCAGAGCGTCTTCTGAAAATCTCTCAACGGGATCTCCAACTGTCTGGAGGAGCCGGCCTTCCAGGTCGGCAACACCTCCCACTCGATCGGTAACCTTTCCAGTTGAGTCCATGGCGAGCGCATTGACCGTAAAATCTCGTCGAGCGAGATCTTGGTCCAACGTTGAGACAAATTCAACCTCTTCTGGTCGACGATGGTCATCGTAGCCTGATTCAGTTCGGTAGGTAGTAACTTCAATAATTTCAGTCACATCCTCTGGGAATCGGTATTTGACTCCCACCGTTCCAAACGAGTTTTCATAAACAGAGTCCGGGAATAATTCCAAGATCTGATCCGGAAGGGCATTGGTAGCCACGTCCCAGTCCTTGGGAACGCGATTTAGCAGAATGTCGCGGACACTTCCGCCAATAATATAGGCCTCAAACCCAGCTTTTTCCAAAGTATGAAGCGTTTCTAAGACATGCTCAGGAATAACAGTCATAAGTACAAATGATTTAAGAATATGATGTGTTTTTGGAGTGGAGCCAACGGTGGGGATCGAACCCACGACCTATGCGTTACGAGTGCATTGCTCTACCATCTAAGCTACGTTGGCGTCACTGGCATTATACGCAAAAATTGGCGGATTGGCAATTTGTGATATTATATAAATATTAAAAGATTCAAGCTAAGTATATGAAAAAGTTTTTGAAGTATGGAGCAATTACCTTAGGAGTTCTTATTCTTTTGGGAGTCGTATTTGGAGGAGGTGATACCGATACAACAACTACAACCAGTACAAATAACAACTCTGAAGAGTCACAGGAAGCTGATACTGAAGAAAAGCTCTATTCGTTAGGAGAGACTGTAGTTGTAGAAGATAGAGTTGCATGGACAATTACTGGCGCTGAAGATTTAGGGCAGACATTAAAGTCAGGTAATCAATTCATTGATGATGAAACAACAACCGGACGATTTATTAAAGTATCAGGACAGGTTGAAAACGTTTCCAGTGAAGAGTTGATGTTTGATGCACCTGCTTTAATTGATGCAGAAGGGCGGGAATTTTCTACATACTCACAATCATTCTCATTCATCGATGAGAGTCAGAAAATCAACTGGTTTGATACATTCAACCCTGGAATCAGTAAAACCTTCTCAGAAATTTATGAGGTTCCAGCAAATGCAGAAGAGCTCCGCTTCGAGGCTACTAACTTAGGAACGTTTAACATAGAGACTGCTCTTATTGATTTAGGACTATAGGTCAATATCTCAGCATTGAAAAGAGACCAGTATTGAGTCTGGTCTCTTTTTATATTTTGCTATAATCAAATAAAGTAATCATACCAATTATGAATCTCAGAGACCACGGAATCGAATTTGGAATTTTCCCAACTACCGACCGAAACCATATTTGTGACATCGACGGAGTAGAGCTTGGGCACGTCACCCTGAACGAAGGGAAAGACATTCATACTGGAATCACGGTAATCAAACCGCACGCAGGAGATGTGGTCAAAGAAAAAGTCCTGGCCGGATTTTATCGAGGGAATGGCTACGGAAAGTTTGCTGGCTCAACTCAGATCGAAGAGACCGGGCTACTGGAGTCCTACATTGGGCTCACCAATACCCTGGCAGTTGGAACCGTTCTCCAAGAACTCGTCCGTCACCACGTGACGGAACAAAATGATCCTGACCTGATCTCACTCAACGTTCCTGTGGGGGAGACCAATGATGCCTACCTGAATAACATTGCCTCACTTCCTATCAAGCCAGAACACGTTCACGAGGCACTTGCTGATCTATCAGCTGATAACGTAGCCCAAGGAAATCTTGGGGCCGGCACCGGAACGGTAGCCTTTGGATTCAAGGGAGGACTCGGATCAGCTGCTCGGGTTATTCCTAAAGAATTTGCCAAAACCGATCGAGACTACAAGATTGGAGTACTGATGCAATCCAACTACGGAGGATTTTTGAAACTGAAAGGAACAGACCTCTGGCCAGAACTTGGGAAGAATCGGTTCGAAGCAGAACTCAAAGCCATGGAAGAATCCAAAGGATCATGCTGTATGCTGATTGCTACCGACGCTCCATTTCTTCCCCGAACCTTAGAAAGATTTGCCCGACGAGCGGTAGCGGGACTGGTAGGAACGGGATCATTTATCTCCCACGGAAGTGGAGACTATGCTCTGGCCTGGTCCACAGCAATCAAACAAGAACCAACCGGAACCAAAGAACTCCAACCCCATATCGAAGGAAAATTCTTGTCTGAATACTCCGTCGATCCGTTTTTCCAAGCAATCGTTGAATGTGTTGAAGAGTGTCTCTGGAATAGTATGACCAACGCAGAAACAGTAGAAGGTCACCGAAAAACAATCGAAAAGGTTCCGGTAGAAAAAGTCCTGGAACTGGTCAAATAATCTATGACTGAGGGAGTAGTCACTGGATATCTGGGAAAACCCCATACCTTTCGAGCCGGGGAGATGGAGGAGAGTCTCAACTCGTTAGCTTCCCAGCTTCGAGTGTCCCCAAACGTGATCAAAGTACTCACGCAAACTCACTCTGATCGAGTAGTGGTGGTCACTGATCAGAACCAAGACACCCAATCAGAAGAAGCAGATGCCATGGTGACAAATATCCCTGGATTGGTACTGGGAATAAAAACAGCAGATTGTATCCCGGTGATGCTCTATGATCCGGTAACTCGATCCATCGGAGCTATTCATGCTGGCCGAGCAGGAGCAAGGCAAAATATTGTTCCCAAAACAGTGAGCACAATGTCTCAAGAATATGGATCACAACCTCAAAATATCCAAGCCTACTTGGGACCAGCTCTCGCCGCAGAAGATCACGCTATTTTTGAAGAAGAAGCAGAGAACTTTGACGGATATATCATACAAAAACTCCCTCAGGGAACCCATCGATTTGATAACCAAGCTCACCTCCAAAACTTCTTAGAAAAAACCGGCCTCACTACAGAAGACCTCACCCAAAAAACAAGTGTCTTTGTCGACGTCACAGGCTTTGTCCGCGACCAACTCATCCAAGCCGGAGTATCTCCAGAGGCAATCGAACTTTGCCCAGAAACAACATTCCAGACCCCATCACTCCACTCCTACCGCCGAGATTTTCCCAATCACGGCCTGAACTTGACCTATATCTCACTGAAATAAGAAGTATATATTTAAATATATACTTAAAAAATAGCCAGAATAAGTGGCTACTTTTTGGTTACGACTGTTCCTTGGGGGGTGTCTTTGACCTCAAAGCCGAGGGTTTGGAGTTGATCTCGGAGGG
>CAJXTH010000066.1 GCA_913060955.1 uncultured bacterium
AATTAAATTTTGAGAATGTGGTCGAGCCTGTCTACCAAACGTTCTCGGCCATCTTCTCGAGGGACGTATTGTTCTACCAGAAGTGCGATGTCTTCTGGGTTTTCAGTTCCCAAGGGGATTCGTGTATATTGTACGAGCCCTTCGGTAAGGTACAAGGATAGGAATGAGACCGGTGGGTCAATAAAGACTCCAAAGGCTTCCATATCTTGATACCGGAAAAACTTGCTTCGGTCAAGTACAATTCCGGCTGTGGTAATGTCTATCTGAATTTCTCGAGGTTCTCGGTTCGAAATGATCAGAGTCAGGATAAACATTAGGGTAAAGACAATAAACATCATGGGTGAGCGAGAGATAACGGAGTAGGTGATGAGCAGGAGGCCAATTGCGGTAAAAATAATATACCAGGTCACGCTTCGCTCATAGCGTTCAAATTCTTTTGCTGTGTAGGAATACAAGGTTCGGCTCCGTCCTTGAGGATCTGGTGCTTGTTCGGGAGCAGACTGGGAGACTTCTTGGTTGAGGTCTTTGAGTGTCTGTTCAATTTCTTGGTCGAGATTTTTGTTTTTGGCCATAGCGTAAGTATGGATAAGTTAGTTATCACTATTATACCATGGTTTCTTCAGAGTATTTGGTCTGGCGACACGGAGGTCGCCGCTACAGCTTGTCATTCCCGACTCCGATCGGGAATCTTTACCCTTTCTGTGACCGTTCTTTTCTCCATTGATCAATGGCAGCGTGGTTTCCTGAAAGGAGTGTTTCGGGGACGGTCCATTGATCGGGTGCTTTGGCTTGAACGAGGGTAGGATGTTCTGGTTCGAATATTTCTGGGCGAGAATATTGTGGATATTCTGAGAATCCTTCGGTTGCCCAGGTTTCTTCTCGAGTGGATTCGGCGTTTCCGAGTACATCTGGTACGTAGCGAGAGACCGCGTCGAGTACGATAAGTGAGGCAAGTTCTCCTCCGGTGAGGACAAATTGTCCAATGGAAATGGCTTCATGGCTGAGGTATTCTTCTACTCGAGCATCAATTCCTTCGTATCGACCACAGATCATAATGATGTGGTCAAAGTCGTTGGCAAACTGTTCGACTTTTTGTTGGGTAAACATTGTCCCTCCCGCTTTGAAAAAGATAATATGTTTTTTTGTTTCTGGGGTTTTTGAAAGGATAGCATCTAATGCTCGATAGATTGGTTCCACTTGCAGAATCATTCCGGGTCCTCCGCCAAACGGCTTGTCGTCTACTTTGTTGTGTTTGTTGGTGGTGTAGTCACGAATATTGTGGACGTGGACTTCGATAGTCTCTTTGAGATTTTTGGCGCGACCAATTACACCTTCGTTGATATACGGGGTGATTACTTCTGGAAAAATAGTTAGAATATCGAATCTCATGGTTGTTGGGAGGTAGGTTTGTTAGCTATAGTATACGAAAACCCGCTCAAGTGTACAAGGGAGCGGGTTTCTTTGGTGAGATTAAATCTCGAGATCATCTACTGCTTGGGAGATGTCTGTTGCGCTTTCGGTTGTTTCCTCTGCTGCAACTCCTCCTTCTGGCTCAAGAATCTTGAGGTTTACTCGAGCGTTGTTTCGAGCTCCTACGATTCGGAGTAGAGTTCGGATAGCTTTGGCTGTCGATCCAGCTTTTCCGATTACGTATCCCATATCCTTGGGGTTTACCTGCAAGGTAATGAGTACTCCCATCTCGTCTACTGTTCGCTCAATGAGGACATCGTTGGGGTGATCCACAATCGATTTGACCACATATGAGACAAACTCTTTGTCTGATACCTTTTCCATCTCGGCAACATTATCTTGTAACCAAGCTATCACTTTTTTGTTTTATAGCTTTGGAACTATTATACCATACCCGATTTTTTGTCAACAAAAAGATTGAATTAATGGGCAATGACGACAGCATATATTTCTTTGAATCCAGCTTGGGATAAGGCTTTTGCAGATTCTTCGAGTGTGGATAACGTAGTCGTGACGTCGTCTACCAGGATGATTGGTCTATTGGTAGATGGTGTGGGTTTGGCCTGAAAAGCGTCAGTCATATTCTGGATTCGGTCGGTGCGGTGTTGGTTTCTCATTTGTTGGCGCGTATGTTTGATGCGGACAAGGTCAGTGTAGAGCGGGAAGTGAAGATCTTTGGAAAGGTGGTCAGCAAGAAGCTCTGCTTGATTGTAGCCTCGGAACTTGTGGCGATTGGGATGCAGAGGGACTGGGCAGAGGAAGGGAGTTTGGTTGGTGGGGATAATGTGATGACTCAAGCTTTGGAGAAGAATACGAGAAAGTGGATAACTCAGTTGAGGAAGGTTTTTGTATTTGAAGCCGTGGATGAGGTGGCGGAGACTGGTGTCTTTGAATTCTGAGGCCACCAAGCAGGCTTGGAGGGCAGAACCTTTGGGAAGTTGCTCTGATTTGGTAGTAAATGGAATACGGAATAATTGATTGTCTGAAGAGGTAAGGACTGTTGGGATCTGAGGAATAGTCATGAGGCATTGATCACAAAGGTTTTCGGGATGAGGAGCGCTACAAAGCAGACATTGGTTCGGAAAAAAGGTTTCGAGAAAAGATTCAATCCAAGGGTTCATGATGGGGATAGTTTACAGGGCGATATGCTATGCTATAATTGTATCAAGCAGATTGAGAAAGCAAAACACAAACTAAAAACCGGTAACTAGAATGTTTGGATTAGGCGCAAAACGTTCCTTTGGAATCGACATTGGAACGCAGACTATCAAAATCGCCGAGATGCATAAAAAAGGTGGTAAGTCCTACCTTGCTAATTATGTTCTCTGGACAGACACTTTGACCGAGGTCCTGCAAGAAAAAGGTGGTAAAAGAGTATCCTCTGCAAAACATATTGCAAGTATTTTATTGGGTGTCTCTAAGCAAGCAGGAATGTCTTTACAGGATGCATACTTTGCCATTCCTTCTTACTTAGCTTTTTCAGCTATTATTGACTTTCCGTTAATGTCAGATGAAGAGCTCATAAACGCTGTTCCTCTCGAGGCAAAACAATATATCCCAGTGCCGATTGAAGATGTGCAGGTGGATTGGATTAATCTTGGAAAATCTGAAAAAACCGGAGGGGTTCAAGTATTGTTAATGGCTATCCCGAATACAGTTGTAGCTAAGTATCTGAAGATTGCCCGACTATTGAATATTGAAGTAAAGGGATTTGAGCTTGATGTGTTTTCCCAGATTCGTTCAATAGCTTTGGACAAGAAACGAACTTGTGTGATTGATGTTGGGGCTCGAAGTTCTTCGGTTTCTATTTTGGGAGCTGATCAGCAATTGATGTTGACTCGATCGTATGATGTGGGAGGAAATCAAATTACCAATCAAATCGCAACCGCAAAAGCGGTAGATCCAGAAGAGGCCGAGGAGCTCAAAAAGAATAATGGTCTCAATGGGCAAGATGAAAAAACGGTTCAGGTTGTGCGATCAGTACTTCAAAATTTTATTGCGAATGATGTTGGATCCTTGTTACGTGAATATGAATCAAAGAATGCAAATCCAATCGAGCATGTGGTAATTGTCGGAGGTATCTCACGGATGCGTGGAGTAAGAGACTTCTTTGAAGAGCAGGTTCACGCAATGGGGGCTCAGTATTCTACTGTTCAGGTAGGGATTGCTCGACCAACTACAGAAGTGACCGTAAAAGATGGATTTGAAGAACTATTCCAGGAGTCAATTTGGCAGGATGTAGCGTTGGCTGTTGGTATTGCTCTCCGAGAAGGATAATTATATAGTATGGAATCGATTAACTTTATTCCCGATCAGCAAAAGAAACATCAACTTTCGAAAAAAGCGAATCAAAAGCTTTCCTATCCCAATTTGATTTCTTCCTTTGTATTGTTGGTTATCGTGTTTGGTATCGGGCTTTGGTCTCTTCAATACTTTTGGATAAATGCTCGTATTGAATCTTTGAGACAAACCGCTCAGGGTCTCGATGCAACCTATGGAGAATTGTATCCTGAAGGAAATCTTGCTCAGATTATCGGGAGTGTCAGTGAGCTTGCTCAGGCAGAATATGATATTGTTGGTGTCTTGCCTCAGATTCAAGGAGTATTTTTTGAGCAGCTTACACTCAACAATCTTGCCTACTCGAAACAATCTAAGACGATTCGAATTTCTGTAGAGTTAGATTCAGTAGATTCAATCGTAGCTCAGGTAGATGCTCTTGAAGAGCTTGATGTAGTGAGTGCGGCAGAATATTCAAATATCTCTGAGACTGGTGAAGGAGGAGAACAGTCAGCTGAGATAACCTTAACACTTCGTTAGTATGAATGCAGAACGAACATATTTATATGATATCCTGCTGGTTATAGTGGTTGGAGTTATTGTGTGGCAGGTCGCTAGTTATTTTGAGGGGGTATACAGCAAAGCTCTTGCTGAGCAAACTCAGCTTCAACAAGAGGTTGGGGTGAAACAAGGGTTCACTGCGGTAACAGACCTGGAAGAAGTCTCTGATTATATGCAGTCGTTTCTTCCAAATGGTGAACAGAAATCTCAATTAACCGCAGAGATCTCTCAACTTGCCAATCAGTCAGGAGTAGATATTAAGCAGATTGAGTTTACTGATGTTGACTCCAATCGACGAAGAACGGCTGCTCAGCCGGCAGCTGCAGCTCCTACAGTCGAGACAGAAGTTGACATCTTTGATGGAACCTATAACCAAAGTCAAGTTTCA
>CAJXTH010000067.1 GCA_913060955.1 uncultured bacterium
TCCATGACAAAAACAAAAATGGCCATCACGATGATGAAATAGCCAAAACCTTTTTTGAGTTTTTGACCTTCAATAAACTTACCTATAAATACACCAAGAAAAATACCGGCAACAAGGTTTCCTCTCGGCTCCAATTAAAAATTGTCAAAAACGCCGTAACACCCCAAAACAGGATCCCCGCCATAGTAGGCGTTCCTTTTTTGTGCTCGTGCATTTTGGAGAACAATGGGGATCCAGTATTATCCCAAGCCTCATCTCGAATATTCTTTCCAATTTTGTTCTTAAACAAGAAGTCGGTCAAAAATGGAGTCAGAAACATCGAGAGAAAAAAGGCTAAAATTGCGAATCCAAACAACTCAGCCAATACCAGAACCATGTCCAAGTCCTGGACACGATCCCATTGAAATCCATCTGTAAGCATACTGTATATTGGTTATCCTGTGCTTACCCTTTAGTATATCAAGAAATCAGAAACCTGCCAGTTTGGACGTCCTTCAACTCAGGATTGGCTCCTATACTCACTGAGAACATTTGTCAAAAGTTGACAAATGTTAAAGCGTATTGACACTTTCAAGAAATCATGGTTCAATAGAACGCGGTTTAGAATAAAAACACAACCATGTTCTTTAAACGAAAACTTATCCCCTTTCACAAGGCGAGGTTTGATGATGAGGATTCATCCCAACAAATTGACTACGACTCCTATCGTCCACGGGCGATTAGTCCAACCTCCAACAAATTCTACGAATACATGAAAAAAGCCCAAGAGCTCGAACAAGAGTGAGTCAAAAGACTCGCTTTTTTCGTGAACTATGATACAATTCTTACAGTTTATACCACCGTCGGTATAGCAGAAACTAATGACATCCTATGAAAGAACCCATCATTATTTCGCTTGGAGGATCACTCATCATCCCGAAATCCACCGGCCAGATTAATGTTTCCTATCTTTCATCTCTCAAGGCACTGCTCGAATCGCATATCAGTCAAGGTAAGCGATTTTTTATTATTGCCGGAGGGGGAAAGACAGCTCGAGACTACCAACAGGCTGGATCCACTGTAACTGATCTTGAAAATACCGACCTTGATTGGCTGGGAATTCATGCCACTCGATTGAACGCGCAGCTGATTCGATATATCTTGAAAGATTACTCATACCCAGAAGTTATTACGAACCCAACGCTGGACCACGAGGAATCAGAAGAGTTTTCAGTAGTAGTTGCTGCTGGATGGCACCCAGGAAACTCTACTGACTATATCGCAGTAAAATTGGCCGAAAAACATGGTATCCAAAAAGTAATCAACCTTTCAAACATTGATTACGTCTACACCAAAGACCCAAACAAGTACGATGACGCCGAGAAAATTGAATCAATTTCTTGGGCAGACTTTCGAACTATGGTTGGAGACAGCTGGGACCCTGGTGCTTCTGCCCCCTTTGATCCAATTGCATCCAAAGAAGCTGATCAACTGCAACTCGAAGTGGCAATCTTAAACGGAGAAAATATCGAAAACCTGGACGCCTACATCTCTGGAGAAGAGTTCCAAGGAACCATTATTTCGTAGAACTTTCTCGGTCTTAATGTTCTCTTTGTCATCCCCGACTCCGATCGGGGATTTTGTTTATTCAATCACAAGATTCTCAGTCGAGCTGAGAATGACAGTTACGGAACAATCTCACCCAAAAATATCCTGATCATTCCTCATATACACCGTCCCTTTTGCTTGGCGGTGTTTTTGGATAGAAAGGATCAGTCCTACCATCAGGAAAAATCCCATCATCGAACTTCCTCCATAACTCATAAACGGAAGCGGAACACCGGTAATCGGAAGAACTCCTAAGTTCATCCCAATATTCACCACCGTCTGCACGAGAAATACCGAAGCAACCCCAAGGATAATCATTCGTCCAAACACATCTCGAACCTCCATTGCAAGGCTAAATAACCTCCACAAGATTACGACTAACAACACAAAATAGACCGTCACCCCGACAAATCCCCAACCTTGAGAAAATCCTGCAAAGATAAAGTCACTATGTACCTCCGGTACAGAATACCGAGCTCCTGCTCCAACTCCCTGTCCAAACCACCCACCATTCGTCACAGTACGCATCGATTGGATCGAGTTATATCCTGCACCCAGAGGATCTGCTGTTGGATTCAGAAAGGTCATAATTCGGAGTTTTTGGTACTCCCGAAATACAAACAGCCACAAAAATCCAAATCCTCCTACCCCCATGAGTAATAAATAGAATCCATGAACAACCCGAATACCAGCCAAGAATATCATCAAAAGCCAGGTCATAAACACCATAGAAGCCGACCCAAAATCAGGCTGAGCCAAGGTCAGTAACACAATAACCATAACAGGAATACCCGAAAACAAAATGGACCAAAACGAACTGAGCCGTCGGTGATAGGTAGCCATATATTTTGCCACCAACAATATGGTAACAACTTTTGCAAGCTCAACCGGCTGAATTCCAAACCCAAATAATGTAAACCAACTCTGAGCTCCTTTCAGTGTTTGACCGGTAACAAAAAGAGCTAACAATAACCCTACAATTCCAATAAACAAGCTTCGACTACTATTTTGCAGCAATCGATAATCCAAAAAGGATAGCGAAAAGGCAATACACACTCCTAAGACAATAGAAAAAACATGCTTGGCAATCAGAGTATCGGTTACTAACCGCACCTCAGAGGAATAAAACCCCGCCAAGGTAATTATACTCATAGCAACAATAGCCAAAATAGCTCCAACAAATATCCAATCAATTCCGCGGACAACCCGTATCATACACTAATTCGAAAGGTCGGTACTCACCGGCTGATTTACTCTCCGGATCAAAAACTCTTCATCGGCAAGTACATTACTATACGGAAACACCTGAACATTTCCAATCAAGGAATCAGGAATTGGATCATTCCAAATCATTTCAAACTCACGCGCCTCAGTTGCCAATACATCACGTACAAAGGTACGGTTCACTCCAACAATCTCACCTTGAGGAGAAGTAATAATTGCAACCAAGTTAACCTGACGCAGATTATACGGACTCGTGTTGGTCACTACTCCATCCAGAGTAAAGAAATTCCCGGCCTTCTGAGAAATACCTGTTCGAACTTGCCGTACCACAAGTTCCGGAAGATCAAATCGAGACAAGGTCATCCAACTTGGTTCATTTACTAACCGAAAGTCAACCAAAGAATACTGCCCCACGGGATAATTTAAGGCAAGTACATACCGTTGCCGATCTCCTGGTAATACAAACGTTGTTCCCGGCACCGTTTGTTCGTCTCCGGCTGCATTCTGAAGCACAAATTCATACCGAACCTGGTCGGCTCCAAAGCCATCGTTTGGATTTGAAATCATAGCAATCAAGTCCGCGTTTCCATTATCTAAGGGAAGAAGCTGGGGATCGGTAACCGTCAATGGATCTGGTACTTCTGGAGCATCCACAATCTCTTCTGGCTGCCGCGGCCAAGCAGTAAAGACAATCGAGGCAATCAAGGTAATATTAATAACTGCATACACCGTTGCAATCAGAATTTGTTTTGTTCTTCGTTGAGAGGTTGTCATAAAAACGCTCAGTGATTTTATTTATTATATCATAAAGTCCGTATTCCTCCCGGGACACCGCAAGCGGTTTTCCGACCTTCCTAACATAGTCATCTCCAACTTGATTGGAAATCTCGTGACAGAGAACAGGGGGCCATGAACAAGATCCCCAGTCAAGCTGAAGATGACAGCTATGAGTGTAATATTCAAAGATTCTGAAACAAGTTCAGAATGACTTCAATACGATATCAAAAATGAGAAAAACCTTTCATTTAAGGCAAGTTTAAATAAAAAAGCCGACAGATTCGGATGAAATTCAAGGCACCTGATTATAAAAAAGAAAACGACGTATTTGAGGGAAGTTCAAGGCGACTAGGAGCGATACTCTTGAGCAATATGTAGCATATTGTGAAAGGGTTCGCGACGAAGGCAACGCCGAAATTCGCTAAATACATCGTTTTCTTAGGGACAAAAAAATCCTTGCGATAGTCTACTTTCCCCACAAGGAGTATCATCGACCGACAAGGGCTTAACTTCTGAGTTCGGAATGTGTCAGGTGTACCCCCTTGTCATTAATCACAAGGATATTTTTGTCCCCGACCATTGCTGGTCAGGGATGAGCCTCTCAGGCCCTTGACTATCTAGGTAATTAAGGTATGCAGTTCACGTATTCGTGAATCGGTGTCTAAAAAGACGAGTTTAAGCGATATTAGTATCACTCGACTCAACGCATCACTACGCTTACATCTGTGACCTATCAACCTGGTGGTCTTCCAGGATCGCATGAGTTACCTTATCTTGAGTACGGCTTCCCGCTTAGATGCTTTCAGCGGTTATCCAGACCAAACTTAGCTACTCGGCAGTGCCGTTGGTACGACAGCCGATACACCAGAGGTTTGTCCACCCCGGTCCTCTCGTACTAGGGGCAGATTCTCTCAAGTAACAACGCCTACAGAAGATAGAGACCAACCTGTCTCACGACGGTTTGAACCCAGCTCGCGTGCCTCTTTAACTGGCGAACAGCCAGACCCTT
>CAJXTH010000068.1 GCA_913060955.1 uncultured bacterium
ATATGAAGCAGGTTCTTCATCCTGTTTTTATCACAAGTATAATAAAAAGACCTCGTTAGAGGACTTTTCATCATACTGCGGAAAGGACAGGATTCGGTCACAAGTAAATTCCCTGACGGAAATTTCTCGCGACCCCGTCTCGCGGTGTTCGCCTTGGGCGTTGCCCAAACTCACACAACGCTCCGACTTTCTCATCCTGCCGAAAGCCAAGTAGTTGGCTTTCTTCCTTCCACAAACAAAAAATATACCCAGGACGGGTATATTTTTTCTGTGCGGAAAGGACAGGATTCGAACCTGCGAGAGTTTCCTCAACACGCGTTCCAGGCGTGCGCCTTAAACCGCTCGGCCACCTTTCCATATGGTTTTCTCAGCAAGCTTCGGACAAAAAAATGTGTGACCTCGGGTTCCTGTCCTGGTTTTCCAGGGCGCTAAGTTTTCGCTTGCTCAAACTCAGCCCACTCGGCCACCTTTCCAATAATTACTCAGCAAGCTTCGGACAGTACAGTCGTCCTTGAATGCTGAACGTTCCTATTATGGCCTATTTGCGATATTTTTTCAAGACAGGCTATTACTTCTTTTGCTCGAGATCTTGAAGTTCTTTTTTGAGGTCGATCATTTTCAATTCTCGATTGACCATGAGTTTATTTATATTCTCAAGTTCAGCAAGTTTAGATTCTAAATGTTTTTTGTCATCCACTTCTTTTTGAATGTTTTGAACGACTCCAATAACGGTGATTGCTTGGTTTGTTTTTGGGTCAACCTCCATAAATCCATAGTCATGTACCCAGATAAAGTCTCCATTCCCACATTGGAATCGGTATTTTCCATCAAAGATTTTTGTTCCAAGTTCTGCCTCTTGGAAGGTTTTTCGAGCTTGGGCTGCGTCTTCCGGGTGGATTTTATTCGTCCAGGAGTTTTCATCTGAACCCATAGTCTCTTGCGTATACCCAAAGGATTCAAGATCTCCGCTCCAATAAATTATGTCTGCTGGTACGTCGTGTTCGTACACAATTCCTTTGAACGCTTTGAAAAGAAGTTTATCTCGTGTGTGAATGTAGTCGAGGGAGGAGTGATCGATGTCCATATGCACTGAAATTATATAATTTTTTATGTACCTATAGTATACCAAAACATAAAATGCTTATGCTATACTAACTGCGGATATCACTAAGGAATGTGTCATATGGATTTTCGAGAATTGTCTGAGCGAGTTATTGATAACGCTCGGTATTACGGAGAAAAATTTGAGATTGAGATGGACGATAATTTTGCGATGACAAAACTCCTGGAGGAAGTGGGGGAGTTTGCACAGGCGAAATTGATTCATGACAAAAAGTGTCGACCCAAGAAATTTGTGGATGAATCGGTTTCCCAGCAAATGCTTGCTGAAGAACTTGCCGATATTGTTGGGATGGCGATTTTGAATGCAGATATCCTGGGTGTAGATATCGAATCTACCTTGCTCGAAAAATGGTCCAGAAGTCGTCAAGAAAAAGCTGACGCTCAGAAATAGCGTGACGTATTGAAAAAGACCGGGGTTAATGCCGGTCTTTTTGTATTAGATTGCGAGCCGTTCTACATGCATAGAATCTTGGTTGGAGTAGGTGATCTCCATCTTTCGACGCGGAAGGTCAATCCAGAGTTCGGCAAAGACTCCGGTGCCGTTTACCCAGCGCATCCGAAGTTCAGTTGAGGGGGTGGAGCAGAGTTCAAATTCGCCATTAAAGGCTGGATGTGAGTTACGGAATTCCATGAGTTTGATCAGTTTTTGGGGGAGTTCTGCGTGAAGCTTTGTTTCGAATTCTTCTCGGCTATAGTAGTGTCGATTAATATCTCGGGATTCTCCGGTTTCTTCAACGAGATCATGGTCGTTGGTATCTGCTACTAGGCCGACATAGTATACCTGAGGAATTCCCGGAGTAAAGAATTGCAGTGCTCGGGCTGCGAGGTAGGCATCTGCATCTTGGCGCATAGCATCAAAGAAGGTGGCGGTAAGCTGATAAATAGCTCCGACACTGTGAAGATTTCCGGCCATTCGGCGCATGATGGTATCTCCTGATCGGTCAGAAAGATCGTTGATCAATTTTTGGAGGTTAGAGTCAGGAATAATATTTTCTACGTCAGGCATACAAATTCCATCGTGGGTATCGAGCAAAGTAATTTGGTTGTGTGGACATACCCGTAGCCAGTTTTTGAGGAACTTGGCGTCGTTATAGAGGAAGGTATAGAGCGCCAGTGGCGGAAGCGCAAATCCATAGGAATACATATCTCGGTTCGAGATGGCCTTTTGGTAGGATGGGTGGTCATGAACTTCTGGTAAAATTTCTGCTCCGTTTTCTCGAGCAGTTTGGTTAAACCAATCCAGTTTTTGGTAGGTATCTGGTTCCAGGAGGAAACAGCTGGTCCCAATTTTTTTGGTAATGTACCCAAACGCGTCCAACCGGAACAACTTGACTCCCTTGGAGGTCAGGTGTTCGATATAATCTCGCATCAGATCAAAGGTTTTGGGGGAAGTATAGTCAAGATCAATTTGATGTTCAGTAAAGGTACACCATACTCGCGTTTTCTCTCCGTTTCCCAGAGTAACTTCTCGGAAGGGTTCTTTTTCTTTTCGAATGTGAATTTTGGCCAGATCTTCTTTGGTGATCGGCTCCAGAGTATCTACGTTGATAAAAAGTTCGGCATGCTCTGACTCAAATCCTTTCTCGAGAAAGTCCTTGAATTCAGCTGATTCATCTGAGATATGGTTCAGGGTAAGATCTAAACACAGATCATACTTGGCGGAGATGTGTTCGACATCGTCCCAGGTTCCATATGCGGGATCAACTTGTTTGTGGGTGAGGGGAGAAAAACCTCCGTCGGCGTTTGAAGGATAAATGGGGAGAATGTGTACTCCTCCGATGGCTTTGGATAAATGAGCGTCAAGTACAGTCCCTAAATCTTTAAGATTGTCTCCAATTCTGTTCGGATAGGCAATCAGTTGAACGGTGTTTTTTAAGGCCATGATCTATTTTTATTAGCACGTACATATTCTATGGTACTCCTCTTCGGTACATTTTGCCAAATAGAGGGTGACAAAACTAGTGATTTGCGGTATATAGAAGACAAGAACTAACATATACTCCATGAAGAAGTTGATGCTGGCATTGGTGGCTGCTGGTCTATTGTGGGCGAGTCCGGCCATTGCCTCGGAATCAGTACCCGGATCCGAGACAATTACGATTGAAAATCAATCAGAAGTTGTTCGAATCAAAGAACAAAAGCGGTCAGACCTTGAGTCTCGGAAAGTTGAGTTGAAGCGACAGATTGACACCATCTCGGTAGAGATTAAAGACTTGGAGCAGGCCATTACCGAAAAAGAAGCTCAGATCGAGTCACTCGAACAGTCTTTGGAAAAAACTCGGGAAGTAGATACTGAGAGCGGAGATCAATCTATCGATGAACAGCGAGAACAAACTGAAGAAGAGCTGAAAAAAGATCTTGACCAAGCCAAGCTGGATCTGGTTGATCTCGAGCAGGAGCTTGATTCGAAGCAGCGAAGTTTCATTGCCAATCAGCAAACCCTGAATGAAATTGACCAAGCACTGGCTGAAACTCGAGAAGAGGTTCGTGAGGAGCGGAGTCAGTTTTTGGTGAGCCTCTGGCGAACGATATCTGACTATGTCGGATATCTGGGAGTGATGGCTCTGATTATTGTCTTGTACGTACTCCTCCGGCGTGCTGCGAAACGATTTTTGCCAGGGCAAACAGCTGTTCTCTGGGGAGACGTAATCTTGCGAATTGGACTATTCGTGGCTCTTTCAATTGTGTTTATCTATGCTTTTGCGGATAGAATCGTGAATATTATTACCCTGCTTTCGGTATTCTCAGCTGCCTTGGTTGTGGCTTTGCAAGACTTTGTCTCGAGCTTCTTTGCCTGGCTCTATATCCGAAGTAAAAGTAAGTACCGAGTTGGAGACGTGATTAAGATCTCTGGTGCGAACGGATATTTCTTTGGGCGGGGCAAAAAGATCGAGGTTTTCCGAACCATATTAGATGAATCTATGGGAGATCAAGACCCGACACGGGAACTCAATAAAGAAATGCCAACCGGTCGAGTAGTGTCGTTTCCCAACAACGTGATCATGCGGGATGCTTTGGTGAACTTTACTCAAAATCATCGGAGCATGTGGCAATCAGTAGATATCATTATTACCTTTGCATCAGACTGGGAGCTTGCAGAGCGTGAAATTGAAAAACTGATCAACCGGCTCTTTGATGAAGAATGGTTCAAGGAGCACAAGATCGAACGGTCCTATCAACCCAAGGTTCTCGTTTCAATCGCAGACGATGGAGTTCGGTTTACGATTTGGTTCCCTGCACGTATAGGCGAATATCGGGAGACTCTCGAAATGGTATCCAAAGAGCTCCTCAGATTGTTTGCCAAAAAAGGAATTGACCTTGCCTACAAATCGATGCGGATTTATACCAAAGGAGGCTAGATGGTATAATACA
>CAJXTH010000069.1 GCA_913060955.1 uncultured bacterium
TTGGGTCAATACAAATCCAAAAATCTGTTCCACCACATCTGATGACACCCCGAGCTCTTCCATGTCAGATTTTAGCTCGTCGTGAGATTTTTTCTCGAGTTTATCTACCAATCGTAAAATCTCAGTTGACTTGTCAGAAACACCCAAAGAGCTCAAAAATCCCGTAACTAACTTTCGGTTGTTCATTCGGATCACAAACTTACTGAATCCAAGCTTGCGAAAAGCAGTATAGATTACACTTGGAATTTCAGCATCATCTAAGTGAGATTTGGATCCAATAATATCAATGTCGCATTGATAAAATTCTCGTTGTCTTCCCTTTTGTGGCTTTTCAGCCCGCCAGACTTTCTGAATCTGGTATCGTCGAAAGGGAAAGGTCAGATGTGCAAAATGTTCCGCCGCATATCGCGCAGTAGGAACCGTCAGATCGAAGTGAAGAGCAAGGTCATTATCTCCCTTGGTAAACCGATACATTTCTTTCTCAGTCTCTCCTCCACCTTTGGCTAACAACACTTCCGCATACTCAACGGCCGGGGTCTCAATTGGGGCAAACCCGTAGAGCTCGTAGGTCTCCCGAATCGTATGGAGCATATGGTTGAACACAATCTGCTCCTCAGGAAGCAGCTCCATAAATCCAGCCGGGGTTCGTGGTGTCACCTTGTTACTCATACCATTCGGTTAATACTATGCTCTTAATTTAGCATATTTCTGTGGTAAAATAAATGTAATCAATAAAGACAATCTTATGCTCGAAAACATCCAACCCTTTGTAAGCAAAGTAACTGAATTCATTCCAAAAGATCTTAGCTATACACTAGATCATGTGCATTATCGACCTCGGACTCTTGACGAATATAACCAAATCCTGACAGAACTTCAAGAGCAAGGACACACCAACCTAGGAGAAGCTGAAATTAACGGGCGTCTGATTGCAACTATTGAACTCAAAGAACCAATTGCCGGAGTCCGATCAATCGAGCTCTCTCAGCCCAAACCACAGCAAACTAAATTTGGTCTTCAGCAACTGGGAGTGGTTATTGAGTCATTTGATCAAATTGATACAGAGGCACTCGAATACCAAGGAGGAAACCCAATCTATCCCCGCTATCACCAACCAATAGATCTCGATGGTAGCTTTTGTGAAATCAAATATGCAACCAAAACCCTTGCCCAAGTAACCAAAGAAGAACAAGATCACCATGAAACCAATTAATCTCCGATTTCTCTTTATTCGTCATGCTCAATCAATCAAAAATACTGACCCAACTCGGATTGCTGGACGCTCAGAAGACACCCCTTTGTCTGAGATTGGAAAAAACCAAGCTCAACTATTAGGGAACCGTCTCAAAACTGATCAAATTATCCCAGATGCTATTTTCGCTTCTCCCCTTCCAAGAGCATTAGATACCGCCAAGATATCCTTACACGAAGCAGGGATTAATACTCCGATCCAACTCGTAGAAGATCTCCAAGAATTTACCCAAGGTGACTGGGAAGGAGAACTACGAAATGATATTTACCAACCCGAAACCTTGGCAAAAATCAATACTGCAGGATATCTTTTCACCCCACCCAATGGAGAATCTCAACGGATGGTAGAACGTCGTGTTTCAAACTGGCTGGAAGATACCATTCTGTATAATCCCGATTTCCACGGAGAAGAAGAAAAAACTATCTTAATATATTCTCATGGAATCGCAATAAAATGCCTCTTGCACTATATCCTTAGATTTTCTGACCGCTATATTTACCGGTTCGAGTTAAATAACACGGGTATTTGCGAGTTTAGATTTACAGAGCAAGGATGGTTTCCTACAGCTATTAATGACCATAGTCACTTAAAATAATCTTGATCAATCCGTTACATTTGTGATATCGTTCAGTCGTACCCCTCCAATGGTGGAATATAATGTTCTTTCAACAAATTACTGCTTGCGTCTTTCGAGTAGGAGATGTTTTTATAAAAATCCCTTTACTCGATTCTTCAGGGAAGTCACATCAAGAAGCTAAAGGTCTTGTTTCACTTCGAGAATTACGTTGGCCGATTGTCAGATTCTGGAATATTGGATCTATTCTTATAAGTCCTTATCAAGGACAACCTTTAGGAACAATCCTTTTAACCCAGCCAGAAGTAGGTCAACAAATTCTTTCAGAAATTCTAGAATGGTATCAAAACTTTGTCGTGAACTCATGGCAAGAATACCCACTAGAACAACTTGAACGAAATCCTTGGAAACTTGCCCAATCTGTAATTTCCCGCCTTACAGATCAAGAGGAAAAATACCCTTTAATCCGTGAGGTAAAAAGACATCTCAAAGAACCTGAGACTGTTCTAGGAATTTATGATCATGGAGACTTTCATGTCGGGAACATCTTGATTCAAAAGCAATCTTGGAAAGTCATTGATCCACAATATGGACTCCACATAGCGTTCAATGGGTATCTTTCCCTACTATACGCATGGCTGTTTCTATATGGGTCTCCAGAAGATGGTATCACGCCATGGATTCTCAACCAGATTCTTCAATCAGTTCCAAAAGAATTGATTCCTGATCTGAAACTTATGATGATTCCAACCATCATGAGAGTGCTTAATCCTACACTTATTCAAGACAAGTTTCAGTTACAGCACAAGAGAACCTGGCTCATTTATCAGGCACAAACCATCTATGAATTCTGACTTCGACCTGAGAAAGAGGATTCTTTCTCAGGTTTTTCATACTTTGGTATAATTTAAATATATTCACTCTTCCTACCTATGATCAAAAAATGGACTCCTAAACATCGAGAAGTTGCGTTCAAGAAATATTCTCGTGTTGTTGAAAAAGTAGATTTTGAACTTCCCAATGGAAACATTACGGACTTTTATCTGTACAGCGAAAAACCTGCAGTAGCTGTGGTAGCTCTCACCCCAGAAAACCAGGTGATCATGGTTCGACAGTACCGCCCCGGACCGGATGAAGTCTTTCTCGAGCTTCCGGGAGGGTATGTTGATCCCGGAGAAGATCGATTGACCGCTGGATTGCGAGAACTTCGAGAAGAAACCGGGTACACTTCTGAGCACGGAAAACATGTTGCAACTTTGTATGATTCCGCTTACTCTACCATGCAACGCTCAGTAGTAGTCGCAACAGACTGTGTTCTCAGCCACGATCAAGATCTCGATGAAAATGAAGACTGTGAAGTCGTCCTAGTCTCGGTTCCAGAGTTTCTTGAAATTCTTCGTTCTGGGCATAATACCGATATCGAAGTTGGATATCGAGCCTTGGACCACCTGGGACTCCTGGAACCAACATTCTAACTCGAGTAAGAACACACTCAAAAAGCGAGCTACTTAGGCTCGCTTTTGTAATCTAGAAAGAATCCGAGGGCTAACCGGGTAAAAATGCTTGGCCTCAAACTGATCAACTTCGTCCTGGGTTCCCTGGCGTGACATTGGTTCGGTGAATCCATGCCCATCAGGGATAAAGAACCAGTCAAACATCCCTGGTCCGTCAATGTCGGCTACAACTTCTGTGTGAGCTTTTCCCGGGGTTCGAACCTCTTCCGCAATAGGATCTTCTCCTGGCCAGGCCAGAGCCATTCCTTGAACAACTGTCATAGATCGATCCTTTCCCTCGATTTTTTCAAGCATCTTGCGAGCATTCTCGACAAAGATTGCATACTTTTCTTCCCAAGTATTGCCCTCGGCATAATGCATGTGCTGATCCCCGGTGAAGGCTTCTTTGGAAAGCGTCCCGGGCCAATCGAGAGCGTCGAACACAAAACCTCGATCCTGAGCAATACAGGGAAGATTCAACAGTTCGGCATAGGTCACCGCTTTGGTGAGAGCATCGCCCGCAAAGGTTCCGGAATCTTCAGGAATATCCGGAAACTCTACCTCGGGAAAGTCTGTGAGCATTTTGAGCTCATACAGTTCATGCAAGCCGGCATTCTCCCAGGCATACTGAAATACGGTTCGTTTGGTTCGGTTTGTAGTGGCAAAGACAATTTCTGATCGTGACATAGAACTATTCTTATTGTATGAAAGTATATACTTATCCAAACAGCTGATACAACTTCTGGAGTAACCATTTGGTTCTATCAGTCAGTTTTCCGGCCATTTTTTGTTGGATAACTTTTTTGTTGATTCGGGATGCAGTTGGGTAGGGGTAAATTTTGGCAAAGATATCGTCTACTTTGAGTCCGGCTGACATTGCCAAAATAAGTTCCTGTGCGATTTCTCCGGCATTGGATCCAATCATAGTTCCTCCAAGAATTTTGTTTCCTGGACTTATAGAGAGTTTCAGCTTTCCGACATTTTCATCGATCAATTCTCGATCTTCTTCAGTAAGATCAATCTCAAGTGTTTCAAATGATACTCCCTGCTCGGTAAGAGTCTTGGCATTTCGGCCAAAGGTAGCAATTTCGGGGTCAGTGTAGGTCACCCAGGAGAAATGATCCCAGGAAAGCTTCTTTTTGAACGGTGAAAACAAATTTTTCAAAATTA
>CAJXTH010000070.1 GCA_913060955.1 uncultured bacterium
GGCTGCAACAGGATCTTCTGCGCGGAAGATTGCACTTCCAACGGCGACTGACTCGACTCCTGCCGCGACAAGCTCAGGGATTCGCTCTTTGGTAGCAGCTCCGTCCCAGGCAATTTGGGCTGGAGACATGGTGTATCGCTCTTGGAAGTCTCGGACGGCACCCAACACTTCTGGATGGAATGTTCCCCCATAGGCTCCTGGAGTAACTCCCATAAACTGAACTGAGTTGATCTTTTTGACCACTTTTCCGATTTCTCGAATATCTGTTCCGGGATTAATTGCTATTCCTACTTCTTTTCCGAGATCTTTGATTCGGTTCACCATCTGCCGAAGCTCTTCGACTGTATCAGCTGCTTCTCGATGGACGATAACTCGCGTACAGGCAGGGAATGATTTCAGACTTTGAATCAAATCAAATACCGTTGGCTTGCTGGCCATGATATGTGCCTCAAACGTCAGTCCCTCATAATTTTCGTGAAAAATTTCTCGCGGAAGCAAGGTTTGGTTGTCGGTGAAACTCCCGTCCATAATATCGATTTGGACGTAATCAGTCATTTGTCGAACCAAATCCAAGGCTGCTCGAAATTCGTGCTTGGAATCGGTCAAAATAGCGGGTACAAGTCGGTGCATGAATACTGTCTTAATTAGCCTATAGTATACTCCTTTTTGCCTATATTGTCATTAGTTTATCTGAATCGTCTCACCAAGCTCGGCATTGATTGCACGCAAGGTTAAGACTCCATTTTCAGATAGGGTCACACTATATCCGTTTCCATCTGTTGTATTGTCATCCTGGGGGTCCTCGGGAACAGCTTGGAGTTGTTCAGGAATTAGCGGAGACAGATCCACAAAGCCATCACAGTCGGGAGAACCTGAAAGACTTTTATCACAAATTTCACGCTCTGTACTTGTAATTCCTGCTGGATAACTTCCTTCTACGAGTCGGTATTGTTTGATGGCTGATTCAAGTTCCCGAAGATCAATCTCTCGCTGCTGATTGCGAGCCACAGCCAACCGCCGAGCAGGATTCAAAACAATTGTCCCCGCTCCTAATAAAAGCCCAATAATGGCTAATACTAAGAGTATTTCTAGAAGTGAAAATCCTGCTCGGTGTCTCATGGTGTATTGATTATCCTAATAATGCGTTCCAGTCTGATGCAAATTTTGCCAAACCGGCATCGGTAAGCTCATGATGAATGGAAAGATCTGTCGAATCAAGCAATCCCTCTTGATATTGAATATGATCTAACTGTGGTCGGTACTGATAGGTCTCATCGGGAACGACACTTCCGGCTCGTTGCCACTCCTCATAGATTGCTCGGGGAGCAGTTACAATATCAGCTCCTACGGAGATTGCAGCCATGAGATGCTCGAGTCGTCGAATACTAGCTGCCAGGACTTGTACATGTCCGTCACCTTCAGCATACATCCGTTGAATACTCCGAACCAGATCCATACCGTTCAGCCCCCGATCATCGAGTCTACCAATGAATGGAGAAATAAACACTTGACCTTTGCGCGATCCCTGAGTTGCTTGGTAGACTGCTGCAGCTTGCTCTTGAGTAAAACACAGAGTCATGTTGACATTTACCCCCTCAGAGACCAGAGTTTGAGCAACCTGAAGTCCGACTTCGGTGATCGGAAGTTTCACATGAGCGTTCGGAATCCATTCGTTCATTTGACGCGCTTCAGAAAGCATATCATCGTATCGCGTATCGAGATCAGCATAGACCTCGACCGAGACAGAACCGTTCGGAATGAGTCCTGAAATCTCTCCCGCCAAATCTTTGTACAGATCGTACAGCTCTTCTTTGCGAAACGATCCTTTTTGGATACGAGCTTGCACGTCTGGGTTTTTGGCAACAAGTGATGGATTCGTTGTTTGGCCGTCCAAGAATCCCAGCGATTCTAGTATGGCTTGTGTCTCAACTGGATCTCCACTGTCGAGGAATAGTTTGGTTTGTAATGTTGTCGGTTTCATAGAGTTTGAATAGATAGTTGGTGCCTATCCGAATAAGGATAGGGCTGGAAGGGAGCATAACCTCCTCCCAAGCTCTGTCTTTATTCCGACCGAAGGGCTTTGACTGGATTTAATCCAGCCGCTTTCAAAGCTGGGTACAGTCCGGCGACAATTCCTACTGCCATACTAATACCTGAAATGATCAAAGCCGTTGGAAGATCAAAACTAAAGAACGATTCAACAGTAAATCCATTGGCCTGAAGCGCCTCTACGATAAATGGATCAGAAACTACCATTCCAACGTAGACTACCGCAAGCCCGAGCACGCCTCCAAACAGTCCAATAATTCCAGCTTGAATCAAGAACACCCATAGAATTTGTCGAGAAGAGGCTCCCATAGCTTTGATAATTCCGATTTCTTTGGTCTGCTCATAAATACTCATAACCATGGTATTCATAATTCCAATGGAGGCAACAACCCCAGCTACGACTCCAAAGACGATCAAGACCAAGGTAAAGGCGCTAATAATCTGATCGAGGAATCCAAGCAAATCATCGGCAGTCACCACAGATCCAAAGTTATAGGTATCTTCCAGATACTCTTTGATAGCTGGCACATCTTCTTCGGTTGCAGCCCGGATTCGGAGGATGTCATATCCAATTTCAGAAGCATATTCTTCTCCTGATTCAAACCCTCCAACTTCAGCTAATACCTCCAAAGATCGGTCCAGAGACATAATGATATCATTGCGATCCTGTCCAACATCTACCACTCCCCCGACGGTAAAGTCATAGGAGATTTCGAGCGATTGTTTGGTCTGAACGCTTCCGGTGATGGCCGATTGAGCAGCCCGGATAGTGACGGTCTTTCCAATCACACTCTCTGGATCTTCGATGTCATACAGATCCAAGAACGAGGTCGATAAGAACACCTGATCTCCTTCTGGTTGAGATAGATCACCCCAGGTTTCTGCGAAGTAGCTGTCGTCTCGGCTAATGTCCCAACCAGAAATAAAGGTCGGTACGAGTGGTCGATTCTCTCCTTCAAGAGTTCCTTCAAATGAAGCAATAATGGTCGCTGGTTGAGCTACAGCTACTTGAGGTTGCTCAGAGATCTCGGCGACAATTTCTGTGTTGAGTTGAGTAATTTCTTCTCCCTCTTCGGTAGCTTCACCCGATCCTCCAGTAATTGCCCCGAACTGTGCCGAGTTTGAAACAAAGACCTCGTCAGGCTTGAATTGTTCCTGAAAAGCGCTTTCGAGGAGCCGCTGCAAATCTTGCATTCCAAAGATAATCAATGAGAGTAAAATGATTGAAATAGTAATCCCAAGACTGGTAAGCACCGTTCGAAGTTTTCTTCTGAGGACCAATGATATTGAGTATCCAAACATAGTTATTATTTGTTAGGTGATATCAGTTGACCGTCTCGCAAGAATATCTTTCGATCAATTCCTTTCACGAGCTCCAGGTCATGAGTAACAATAAACATCGTCATATCCTCGTCTTGGTTCAATTCGTACAACAGCTGCATGATTTCTTGCCCCGTAGTGCTATCCAAGTTTCCGGTCGGCTCATCAGCCAAGAGAATATCTGGAGACGCAACAAGTGCTCGGGCAATTGCTACCCGCTGCATCTGTCCTCCCGAAAGTTCATTCGGCAAGTGATGTTTTCGCTCTGATAGGCCCACTTTATGTAAAAGATAATCGGCTCGATTTTTGGCCTCTGCCGGGGTAAACTGACCACCAAACTTAATCGGAAGCAAGACATTCTCTCGAACATCCAGAGCCCCAATCAAGTTAAACTGCTGAAAAATAGTTCCCACCTTTTCTCGACGATAGTAGTTGGGATTATATGCTCGAATATCTTTACCGTCGACATCAACTGTTCCCTCATACTCACGATCAAGTCCACCCAACACATTCAGAAGGGTTGATTTTCCGGACCCCGAGCTTCCGACAACTGCCACAATCTCTTTGGGGTTTGCCTCAAACGAAATCCCATCCAAGGCGTGAACAATCGTTTCTTTGTTCATGCGATAGGATCTTCGGAGGTCAGTTATTTTAATCATAGTCTTATGAGTTATGTACTAATCCCTTGACTCGCTCCACGATAGATTGCGCGTCGATCTCTTCATGAGCTAAGAGCTCTTCTGGAGTTCCACTGCGAGGCATTTTGGTTACCGCCAAAGAATAGATCGGGATGGATAGTTCCTCCAGACCACTTCGCACGGCTTCTCCTAATCCTCCAGCGAGACCATGATCTTCCACGGTAAGGATGAGTTGCGTTTCTCTGGCCGCTTCATGCAAGGTAGCTAAATCCAGAGGTTTGATACTATACAGATCAATCACACGAGCGCGAATCCCTTCCTGGGCTAATTGTTCACAAGCTGTCAACGCTTCAAAGAGAGTTACTCCAGCGGCTACAATAGTGACATGATCCTGCTCGGACTTCCTCAATACGCGAGACCCTCCAATTACGAACTCTTCATCAAGATCTCCAATGATAGGAG
>CAJXTH010000071.1 GCA_913060955.1 uncultured bacterium
ACCGTCACTCCTTGATAAATATTAAATCGAGAAGCAATCCGACCATCAAATAGATCAAATGCTACCCGGTAGCTCGTGATTGAAACCACCGACACTACAGCAATTACCACCGCGACATAAACCATATACGGCCAATATCTCGTCCAAGGATGAATTTCTTGCCACTTTGTCATGATCCGAGTATCTCTATCCGCAACCGTTCTACCGAATACTGATCATCTTCGATCGAGTCATTTAACTCTTCCAAAAGATCATATTCATATAATTTCACTTGGTTAGCTTGAGCATACGAGCCCACGACTACCGCCAAGGTTCCTTGTTGAACAGATTTTGCCCGAGAAAATTGCAGCTCGGGAAATTTCGTACACACCAATTCATCAAATGACATACACACCCGCGTACTCGAAACCTTGCGGTGCATATCCGAAGATTCTGGGAATCGAGACTGGAGAACAGAATCAATCTTCATGAGGGTGTATTTTGGTTATTGCCGAGGTAACCGTTCCATCGGCCAGTTCTGTTTGAAGACTATCGCCAAAGGCAACATCATCGGTTGTTGATACAATTTTACCACGAAATCGCGTGATGCTGTAGCCTCGTTTGAGGGTTTGCGTGTGGTCAAATGATTTGATATATCGTTCGAGATGATCCACCTTAACTGCGTATCGCTCCAACGACTGCGTAACTGATTGATTCATCATATACGTTATCCGATCCAGCTGCATTTTATTCCGCTCAATTGTCCCCAAAGCCAAGACCAATGCTTGCCCAAATCGCTGGATAGCCCGCTCCACCCGGTACTGCATCTCTCGAACCCCACGCTCCATACGCACCACTGCCTGATCTACCGCCTGGTCTCTGCGAGAGATCTCAGACTGCAAGGCCCACTGCATGCGATTTACATTACCAGAAACTTGATCCATAAGATCTCGTCTATGAGGAGTCAACAACTCGGCTGCATTGGACGGAGTAGAAGCTCGCATATCTGCCACAAAATCGGCAATCGTCTCATCTCGCTCATGACCTACAGCAGAAATCACCGGTTTTTTACTGGCATAAATTGCTCGGGCAACCTGCTCATCATTAAAAGCATGCAAATCATCCATCGCTCCCCCTCCTCGGGTAAGCACAATCACCTCCACCTCGGGATAGGAATTCAATCGCTCAATTGCCTCAATAATAGTCTCTACAGCTCGTACCCCTTGAACTTGAGCATGAGCAAAATAAATATCTAATCCCCCCATTCGGTGGGTCAACACTTTCATAAAATCTTTATAGGCAGCTGCATCCTGAGAGGTAATCAACCCAATAGTCTGAGGCATTTCTGGGACCGCCCTCTTTCGATCAGCATCAAACAATCCTTCCTGATACAATTTAGCTTTGAGTAATTCAAAAGCTTTTAACAACTCCCCTTCTCCGGAAAGCTCAATCAGATCAACATTCACACTAAACACTCCCGATTTGGCAGACAATCGAGGCTTTCCCGTAACAATCACTCGCATACCATCTACCGGAGAAATACGAGATTTTCGCAAGGTATAGATATTGGTAAAGCACCGAATCTTAGCATTTTTCTCTTCGTCTTTTAGGTCAAAAAACACCCATTGATTTGCACCAAACGTTGAAGTCTGAAAGGCAGAAACTTCCCCTTCAATCTGAACCGGTTCTTGACCAACTAAAGTATTAATATACTGCGTAAAATCCCAAACAGACAACACCCCCGAAGCTTCCACCCCAAATTTTTTTAAACTGGTTTCCAGGTAGTCTGTGAGCTTAGGATCAACCCGCAACCGATAATTCTCCAGCACTTCTTTGGCTTCTTCATCTCGAGTTACCACCAAGGTCGTAATCGCCTCTTTTTTTACTGAAGCAGTCGAGTCATCCAAACACGGAACCACATAATCCTTGATCTTTTCAAACGGAAACGAAGCCAAAGCCTTGACCGCCTTCTGACGCAAAGCCGCTTTATCATGAGTAAGAAACACTTGGATACTATAGAGTGCCCGCTCACCTTTCTGCTGAATCAAAGTCTGAAAATACTGATCTAACTGTTTTCCGGTCATATATTACTTCGTTTTCTTCTCTATAAATTCTTGAACCTCAAACATTGTTGATAGAGCTTTATCCAATTCTTTGTCGGAATACTCTTTACAACTGCCTTGCGTACTTAGGTGTTGATCATTTCGTAACAACCTCAATGTATCAACTTTTTTCCGAACATCTGAATCAATAAGATCTTTTCCTCGTAATAGTTTTACTATTTGAGCTAAATTCAGTTTGTCTTTCTGAAGTTTCTTTTCAATTATTTGCTCAGTTCCAGCAATAACTCGCTTATCTACAGAAATAGTATGAATAATTCTAATATTTCTATACTTCTTTTCCCTCTCCACGTAATCCTGATCCATAAGGTTCTGCTCCATGAAGTCAAACAACATAGCTTCAACAATAGAGGCAGTATGTATGATAATCGTTTTTCGATAACTACTCTTTGCAACTTGAGAGACTTCTTCTCCGTTCAATACCACCAGAAGATCTAGAATATGGGTGAGCGTTCTATTAATATTTTGTTTGAGTATAGGAGATTGGATAAAATCAAACATGTCCTATCCCTTCAACATCTTTGCCAAAGAATTGTAGCCTTGTTTTTCAAGATATCTCCCGAGTTTCATATCTTTTTTAAGACCAAGATTAACGTTGAGATCTCTTTCCATTTCTGAGATCTTAGTATCGTATGTACGAATTTTGTAATCTCTTTCAGGAGTTAATTGATTATTCTTCTTCATATAAATAATCTTTATTACTTATATTCTAACATTTTCGTAATGATTTTGCATTACTCGATTGTACAGAGGGCTCGAACTACTTCTTCTTTAGTTGCCTGTTTTTTGATCAAGGCGCTCATCTTTCCCATCATGGCTGAGTCTTTCAGGATGGCCGCTCCTATCAAGATATCATTCCGGAATGTTCCCTGAATGTATCGTTTCTCGGAATCCTCCAAAATTTCAGTCACCACACCATCTCCCATCCGACACTGTCCCACAAAGGCCACTGGCAACGGAATCTTCGGGCAAAATGATGGGACAAATTCAAATTTTTTAAGCTGAGTCGGATGAGTCATATTGTGTCCCACCGTCATTCCTTGCATAGAGGCTACCGCCCAGGTTCCTGCCCCCACATACATCTGCTGGATTACATCATAGTATTCAGCCACATCTCCGACCGCATACACGTCCCGCACGGAAGTCTGCATGTATTCGTTGACCAAAATACCTCGCCGTTTTTGAAGCTTTTCATCGGTAATAAAGTCATGGTTCAGGTGGAGCCCAATTCCTACGAACACCCCTCCCGCTTGATGCTCAGAACCATCATTCAGAGTAACCTTGGATACTTCTGACTCACCATGAATCTGGGTAATTTCCGACTCATAATATACATCAGCATGCTCACGAATATACCCATCCAAAATCTCTCCTCCGCGCTGTAGGAGAACAGTAGACCAATACCACGGTTCCCGAACCATCAGGGTCATCTTCTTTCCCATGCGGGCAAAAATATCGACAAATTCAATCCCAATAAATCCTCCCCCGACAACAAAAATATTATCCTTGTCTTCTACATACTCTAGACCTTGGATCGCATCAGCCATGGACTGGAAGTTATACACCCCTTCCAGATCAGCTCCCGGCACCGGAAGTTCCCGAGCCCGGCCTCCCGTCGCAATCAAAAGCTTTTCATATCCAACGTGAGAACCATCCGAAAGCTCCAGCATCTTGTGTCCAAAGTGAACATCTACTACACGCTTTCCCAACTCAGTATCAATCAACTGATCCTCATACTGTTGATATTGTTTCAAAATCAACTTCTCTGGTTCCGCTGCTCCATACACAATTTTTCCCAAACTCACCCGAGAATAGACCGGCACCGGCTCATCACCAATAATCAAAATACTTCCCTCCGGATCATTCTTTCGAATAGCAAAGGCCGCATTGGTCCCGGCGATTCCTCCACCGATCACGACATAACTATAGGTCATGTATATCTGTTTTAATTCAGTAGTTTTATTTTACCAGATCGCAGCCTTTCTGTCATTTTAGATGAAGTATATATTTAAATATATACTTCGATTACGCGTACTGAGTAAATCTAACTACTCAGTTTGAGGAAGTACAATTTTAATCTCTGTTCCACTTCCCTCTCCTTCAGAAATAACTTCTATCGTTCCTCCGTGTAATTCAACAAGTTTTTTCACAAGATACAGTCCCAGACCCGATCCATCGGTATGAACCATTGCAGCTCGTTTTCCGCGCCCAAATCGCTCAAACAATGCTTCCTGGTCTCCTTTGGAAATTCCAATCCCATCATCAACTACTCGGATTACAACAGAATCTTGCTCCTCACGAGCAAACACTTTGACCGAACTTTTCCC
>CAJXTH010000072.1 GCA_913060955.1 uncultured bacterium
AACCTCCCTGTCGTCCCCATGTGTCCACTGGTATACATCTTACAGAGAATATCTTCAGGGTTGGTAATTCTATCTCGCAGACGTGCCGTCCATTTCGCTGGCTCCCAATACATCACTCGTGGATCATTGAGCCCAGCAATAGCCAGCGTCACCGGATACTTTACACTTGACTGGATATTCTCATACGGAGCATACGAGGCCATGTACTCATAATACTTCTTCTCATTTGGATTTCCCCACTCCTCGTATTCGTTGATCGTCAGTGGTAATGTCTCATCAAGCATCGTATTGATTACATCCACAAATGGTACATCCGCAATCACTCCAGCAAAAAGATCTGGACGCATGTTCATTACCGCACCGATGAGCATACCACCCGCACTTCCACCGTGAGCAACCAACTTTTTAGGTGAAGTAACTCCTTCATCGCAAAGACCTTCGGCAACAGCAATAAAGTCCTCAAACGTATGCTTTTTCTTCAAGAACTTTCCATCAAGATACCAATACTTCCCAAGATCACCTCCACCTCGAATATGAGCATGAACATGAACAATCCCTCGATCAATCAGAGAGATTTTACTCTGAGAAAATGCCGGAAGGTACGAAAGACCATACGAACCATACCCGTACAAATACACCGGCGCATCACGAAGCTCTGTATCTTTATGATACATCACCGTTGCCGGAACCCTCACTCCTCCGGTAGACTTATACCATCGCTGTTCGAGAACATAGTTCTGTGAATCAAATCCACCCTTGACTGGTTGTTCTTTGAGAAGTGTTCTCTCGCTTGTCTCTCTATTCATTTCCCAAATCTGTAATGGCTGAATCGGATTTTCGTAGGCAAATCGGAATATATTTCCCTCAAAGTCATTCACCTCTTCTGGAGAAATTTCATGAGCATCAGTATCAAACGACACAGGTGAGAGGCTACCCGTCTGAAGATCAAGAATATCTACTTCATTACGTGCATTTCCCGTTTTATAGATAACTACAAAGTCTTTAAACTCATCTACTCCGTCCAAATGATACTCCTTTGACTCTGGGACAAGTACTTCCACTTCACTCCAAAAATCCTTCCCGTTGTCCAACTTGAGGAGTTGAAAGTTCTTCGCTTCATCCCGATCTGATACAAAAAGCCAAAAGTTCTCATACCTTACCACTTCATAGCTATGCTCGTGAACTCTATCCATCACAGGGACAAACTCCCCATCAACATCCTTATACTCTCGCCAAAGTTTATGAGAAGTAAGCTCACTGTCTGATGAAATGTATAACATCTTTTCGTCTTTTGAAACATCAATACTTACAAAGAATCGTCCATCAGGCTCTTCAAATACTACCGTCAATTCCCCACTCTCTAGCTCATACCGACACACCTGATACGGTCGATACGTCTTGTCAGGTCGCACAAAGTAGATCGCAGAATCATCTGATTCAAAGACTATTCCAGTATTACTTACCTTCTCGGAAATCACTTTCACCTCTCCAGTTTCTAAATTCTTTACATGGGGTGTGTAGAGCTCCTCCCCCGTCACATCAGTTGCGTACGCCAGCAGCTTCTCGCTTGGTGAAATAGTAAAGTTTCGCATCGCCCAAAACTCCTTCCCTTCAGCCTCAACATTCCCATCAAGCAAACACTTTTCATTTCCCTCATGATCTACACGATAATACGCAGTATACTCTTTCCCTTCATAGGTCCGCGTAAAATACTCATGATTTTTATATCGAGTCCGAACCGATTCATCCGCCTCGACTATTCGCCCTCGAATTTCCTGATATAAAGTCTCTTGGAGCTCCTTGGTGTCTGACATCCACTCCTCGACGTACTCATTCTCTTTTTTGATATGCGCAAGCACCTCAGGATCGGTCTTATCTTGTAGCCAACGGTACTCATCATGGCGAGTTATTCCATGGATTTCTAAAGATCGTTCTTTTTTGTGGGCAACAGGATATTTCATGAATACTTTCTTACTCATATTGAGCATATTGTATCCTGATTTGCACCAAGTCACAACGTATGATATATTATTTCTATCTGGGAACAGAGTACTTTACGAGTGGGACGATTGGGTATCCATCCTCCCGCTCACCCAAAAATTTTATTCAAGTTTGCCTGCCGACGCCTGACCCGTAGCGAGGTTGCTTCTGAGACGAAGTGACCTCTTTTTTTTTACAAAATATGGTTAATGCCACTGGAGTGGAACCTTTACTTTTTTAACAAATAGTGTATTCTCTATACAGATCCACAGTACGTACGATCCTCCCAACCAGAGCCTCGGGTCCCACTTCTACGGGACCCCTTTTTTTATTGTATGTCCGCTTCTTCAAAGCCTTCAACTCGCTCAATTCTTTGAAACACCGAGCGGTACCGCCCTCCACGAATACGCATACTATCAATTCGTACATCTTCATACCACGTGTCTTGACGCCCACTCGCCTCCATCTTTTGACGGTATTGTTCACGCACTTCTTCAAGATCGCCCTCTACCATAATCAAAGCAATCGTCTGACCATCACCGTCTATAATACTTATCTCCACTTCTTCCAACCCTTCATCAAACACCGTCCACTCCAAAGCCTCCAAGTATCGCTCCCAACGCTGCGCGCTCATAGCCGGATCAAAAACCACCACTCGCTCAATAGGCCTCTCCTCCGGACGAACGTATCTTTGCCCATACCGCTCTGTGCGCTCCTCATCAGACAACGAAAGATACCACCAAAGACGCGAAGACTCAGAATATACGCCCAGGACAATCGATACAACAATACTCAAAGCAACTCCAACAGAAACCCATTTCCGCCACTCATTCCGATGCGAAATTATCCATAATATAATAGTCGTGATCCCCGACACCAGGAGCCCCCAACCAAACAGAAATCCATGACCCAGCACTGGAAACAACGCTTCTATAAACGGTCGAACCTCCCAATTCGAAACCATATACAGAGCATACAGTACTCCCGTCAGGACAACGACCGAGGTCCAATATTCTAATACGTACTGGGGAATACATGACTTTGCATACCTGTGCTGCCCACGAAACTTTCTCCAAAACCTCCACTCAACCAAAGCTAAAATATACGCAATGACAACCCATAAGGGAACTGAGAAGATAGATAACCAAAACACACCATCCCAAAAGTTACCATCTTTGTAGGTCAAAACAATAACATTCATCCGATCCAAATATGGCAAGAGATAAAGATTCCCGATTGCTACCACAGCCAAGGAGCCAACCACCCCAATAGCCACACGAAGCCAAGTTATAATCTGCATACATTTACATTAATTACCGTCACACTACTCCTATATTCAATAAAAAGCAAGTCTTTCCAACTTACTTTACGTACTTTTTATTTTTGAGTTTGAGAGGCAAATACGACTCCTTGTCATACTTCTCATAATCTTTCCCGTATCCTTCGTCTTTCATCAGCTTCGTCACCGGATTCTTAATCTTTGCTGGAATCGGCAAATTCCCAAATCGTTTCACATCCGCTTGTGCCTCTCGAAGAGCGTTGTAGCTTGAGCGACTCTTTGGAGCTTGTGCCAGATACACCACACCGTGTGAAAGATTGATAGCAGCCTCTGGAAGTCCGACAGTCTCCACCGCTCGAAAGACTTCATTGGCAACCACCAGCGCAGTAGGCAAAGCCATCCCAATATCCTCACTCGCAAAAATCACCATCCGCCGCGCGATAAACTTCGGATCCTCACCACCCTCCAACATCCGCGCCAGATAATACACCGCCGCATCAGGCTGACTCGCTCGCATGCTTTTGATAAACGCACTAATCGTATCGTAGTGCTCCTCACCGCCTTTGTCATACCGAATATCCGTATTCTCCAGCACCGCCGTCACCTTCTCCTGGGAGATCTCACCATAGAGCTCCAACACCGTCTCATAAATCCCCAAAGCCTTGCGCGCATCCCCGTTGGAGACCCGTGCGATAAGCTCACACGCCTCCGCGTCCTCACATCCAGCACGCCTGAGAATCTCTTGTAATTCCTGGGAAGACAACTCCTTCAAATGATACACCGTACATCGTGAGAGCAAAGCTGATATCACCTCAAAGCTCGGATTCTCCGTCGTTGCCCCGACCAAAAGAATCGTCCCATCCTCCACAAATGGCAAAAGATAATCCTGCTGAGCCTTATTAAACCGATGAATTTCATCCACGAAAAGTATTTTTCGCCCGTCATACTCATCAGAGATCACCGCAGATAAATCTTTCTTCCCAGCACGCACCGCTGAGACTTCATACAGCTTCGCATCCAGCACCGCCGCATACATCCGAGCCAACGTCGTCTTCCCCACACCCGGCGGCCCCCAGAGAAGAAACGAATGCTCCCGCCCCT